>JBKHVM010000057.1:0-14498 GCA_046570065.1 Bdellovibrionia bacterium | reverse complement strand
CTAGTAAAAGGGCTCCCGTTATTCCACAGCTAGAGGCGGAACAAAAACCAGAGCTGACTCGAGAGCAAGCGCAGGCAATTGAAACCATACGCTTAAATGAAGGCTTTGCCACTCATCTGCTATTGGGAGTTACGGGTTCAGGAAAAACCGAAGTCTATTTACGCTTATTAGAAAATGTTTTAGCTCGCGGAAAAACGGGTCTGGTTCTGGTTCCCGAGATTTCTTTAACTCCCCAGCTCATCCAAAGATTTGCTCGGAGGTTCGGCGACAAAATTGCCGCTCTTCACTCTCAGTTAACTGATCGCGAGCGTACCAATCAATGGTGGGAAGTTGTCTCTGGGCAAAAACAAATACTCATTGGTGCTCGCTCAGCTCTTTTTTGTCCTATTCCCAATTTGGACCTTATAGTTGTCGATGAAGAGCATGAGCCAAGCTTCAAACAAGAAGAAAAATTAAAATATCATGGCCGCGATGCTGCTGTGATGATGGGAAAGCTTTTGAATATTCCTGTGGTATTGGGCTCTGCCACTCCTTCACTGGAAACATGGAATAATGTTTTAGAAAAGCGTTACAAACTGCACGAACTCAAAAACCGCGTTGGAGATCGCGCCCTTCCAGAAGTCAAAGTAGTTGATTTACGAAAAAGCGAGGACGACGAACAAGAAAAGGACCGCAAAAAATACTACACTCATCTTCCCTTTTGGTTAAGTCCAGAACTTTACGAAGAGATCAATTACACCTTAGCCAACAAAGAGCAGGTTGCGCTTTTCTTAAACCGTCGTGGCTTAGCACAAATGGTATTGTGTCCTGCTTGTGGTCACACAGTTCAATGCCCTAATTGCGATATTAATCTTACTCTTCATGCCGGCGCGCACTTGGTTTGTCACTATTGTGATTATCATGAAAATTTTAAAACCAAGTGCTCTGATTGCCGAGAGGGCGAGCTTGAAGCCATTGGTCTTGGCACAGAACTCATTGAAAAGGATCTCGCGCGACTTTACCCTGAAGCCAGCATTGCTCGAGCCGACAGAGATGAAATTTCTAATCGTGCTGAACTAGAAGAGCTCGTCTCCAAAATGGAAGATGGCTCTACAGATATTTTGGTTGGCACACAAATGATTGCAAAGGGTCTCGACTTTCCTAAACTAAAAGTGGTGGGACTTATTTTAGCTGATGTTGGCTTTAACCTCCCAGATTTTCGGGCCACAGAAAGATCTTTTCAGCTTATTACCCAAATGAGCGGTCGAGCCGGCCGCCACGTCAAAGAAGGAGAGCGTGCGGGACAGGTATTTATCCAAACCTACAACACCGAACATGAAAGTGTGACTTTCTCGGTGAAGCACGACTTTTTTGGGTTTGCTGAGCATGAACTCGAAGTTCGCAAAGCTTTAAACTATCCTCCTTTTGGGCGGCTTGCGGGAGTGCGAGTGCAAGGAGCTAAGCTGGATCAAGCGGAACGAATGTCTCAACTTTTTGCTCATCGCTGCCGCCAACTCAAAGAGCAATTTAAAATCTATAACGAGATTGAGGTTTTGGGCCCAGCAGAGGCCCCACTAGCTAAACTTCGCAACCAATTTAGATTTCATGTCTTAATTAAGGCTCCGAATGCTCAATTGCTAAACACTTTTTGTAGACAAGCCCTTGGTACTGAAGACTGGATTGTGGCAGGAGTTAAAATTTCTGTCGATGTTGATCCAATGAATCTGCTATAGTTTCAAGTGGAGTAACTGATGATCCAATGCCCAAGGTGTGGAA
Organism: Bdellovibrionia bacterium; assembly: GCA_046570065.1. Taxonomy (GTDB): domain Bacteria; phylum Bdellovibrionota; class Bdellovibrionia; order Bdellovibrionales; family Bdellovibrionaceae; genus JBKHVM01. The sequence continues at coordinate 12,743 of JBKHVM010000057.1, read as the reverse complement.
TACAAGTAAATGAGCTTATGCCAGTTGATTCTGATCTGGCAGGCAAAATGCGTGAAGGTGGCGAAGAGTCGCCAGGGCAGGTTTGCGCCGGATGCGTTTCTGATCTAAAGAGAACCTATGCTTCAACAACAAGTGGTGGTGTTTTAATGGCGCAAGAGCGCGCCAAAGAACAGCAGCGCTTGCAGCTTTGGCGCTCTCGTGTCGGTCTAATTAAAAAAGCACGTCTTTGCATGACCCAAAAAATGTTTTCGGAAGCCGCAGTTGCTTACGAAAAGTATTTAAAAATTCTCGAAATTGTTTTTGATGTCAAAAAAGGCAGTACCCTCACCCCTGATCTTTTTAAAGAAAGCGCTCGCACCACTGAGTTGACTGTGGTTGCTTCAACATATTGGGATTTACTTCGCATTTACGATAGCCACGAAAAATATGCCGATAGAATGCAAAAAGCCGCAAAGCAGTTGGCAGTTTTTGTGAAGTTCACTCCGATCTATCCCGACATCATGAAGAAGGCAGAAATCTTCGCTAAGAGTGCAAAAAACCCTCAGATCATTCGCAACTTCTTAAAGGACGCAAATGAACAAAAGGGAGCTTGTTTTATTGCGACAGTGAGCTTCTATGAAGGCGCACCAGAGGTCCAAGCGCTAAGGCTATGGCGAGATCAGACACTGATGCAATCTCCAGCTGGCCAATTTTTTATTAAAATTTATTACCACATCTCTCCATCAATCGCTGAAATTATCAGCAAAAGCACCTTGCTCAAAGCCACAAGCCGCGCCCTTCTCAAGCTTTTGATTAAATGCGTTAGCTGATTCCTTTCTTTTTGCCTTGCAAAGAGACGCTACCTTTACGATTTTAAATCTATGGCACATGTATTTGATTATGTTGTAATTGGAAGCGGAATTAGTGGATTAACCATTGCTACAGCTCTTAGCAAGATCACAGATAATGTGGCCTTAGTGGAGAGTGCAGATCATATTGGTGGTCATAACAAAAAAGTAACAACTCCTTATGGAGTGATCAATAATGGTCTCCGCCAAGTACCAGCGTCCCTTTCTGGCGAAAAAGCTTTAAAGTTTTTAGAAGAACTTACAGAGACTGCAATTATAGATTCAGCACAAAGTGCAAGCCCAATTACTTTTGAAGGTGGACAGTTTAAATCATTCTTAGGTTTTGGCGATGCACCTCCTGCATTTTACGAAGAGCTTAATTATTTTATTCAGACCGATACGTACAATTTAAGTGTTGAGCCACATTCTTGGCCTGAACTTTTATTTAGTAAATTTAAAGGGCAGTTTTTTCCACGCTCCTATGTAACTAAGTTTCACGCTGAGAACGAAGCTGTTACTCATGTGACCATCAACGGCACTAAACAAATTCATGGTACAAATTTTATTTTTACTGGAACAGTTAAAGACTTGAATCTGTTATTGCCAGAAGAAGCACTTTCGCACCGTGTGCGCGCTAAGCTAAATAAAAATGCTTACTGGACAGCTCTCTGCTTGGATCTTTGCCACAATCATGAAGTTACAGACTCTAAGGCAGTGCACTTATTAAATGGCACAACTCAAGACGAAATCGGGCCTTGTGTTGGCAAGTTTCTACCAGCCATCACCACAGAGGATGGACAAACTCTTCAAACTTCTCAGTGGATGACTTATGTTGGACACGAAGAAACTGAAGATAGCGAAATCGTGGGTGCTGCGCTTAAAAAAATAAAACGACAAATCAAACGCGCTTACCCCAATGCTCTTGATAACATTGTCCATGAAAGAATTTTTGTGGCTCCTCTTGTTGGCGGAAACGGTGATTTGAAATTAAGTGCCAATCAAACTCTTCCCGCTCTGCAAAATTTATGGATTGCAAGTGGGACAATGAATGATCACAAGAATTTAGTGGGCAGCTTGTTACAGGCCGAGTTGGTACTTTCACAGTTTGGAATCAATCCAATCGCGAACTCTACCTCTATTGAGATTAGCGAGCTAGACGCACTTTCTTAAAAGGTTCTGATCCCAATTGCACTGAAGTGTATAAATAAATATTTAGCTTTTGCGGAGTCCACCATGTGGGCTCCATTTTTTTTAGATTCATCTCTGTCGCGGCAAAATCTGGCATGATAGACCAAGAATTTGATTTTTTGATCTCACTTAATAGTTGTAACCAATCTGAAGTGACTAACTTGGGCTCAATGATTTTTGCATCATTTGATACTCTATGCTTAAGAAGCTCATAAACTGAAGCATGGTATATCGGTGCTTTTTTAAGGTCCGCTTCTACATTATTTGCAACTACTACCAACTCAAAATCACAGAGTTTCTTTGAGAGAATTTTATTTCTTCTCTGTGGTAACTCTGTGACAAAAACTAGATCTGGAGCAGTGGCCTCGGGAGAAAGATCGTTCTGCTGGTGAAGACTCTCAACAGTAAAAGATTGAGTGATCTCGATTACACTATTGAGCGCCAACACCAACAAAGGATCACATAGCAAACGTAGGGAGGGGCTTTGCGATGCTCTGGTTTTAGCCGAGACCTCTTTCAGCGCGCTTTCCAAATTCTTTAAGGGAGGGGCAAGCTGCCGAAAGAGGTCTAATCCAATTTGAGTTAAAACTTTGCGTCGACCCAAACTCTGAAACAGGGCTAAACCCATTTCTTTTTCGAGACGTTTAAGCTGAAAGCTCACCGCCGCTTGAGTCAGGCCCAACCTCTCAGCCGCCAAATCTACCGATCCCACCTCTGCAAAAACAGCAAAAGTCTTGATGAGATCTAAAGAAATAGCTTCTTTGAGGCTTGTCACAATTACTATTAGATAAATATATTTATTCTTTTGCAACAGATTTTTTAAGAATTTTAGCAAAAATTTTAATAATCTTAAAAATTGTGGATATGTGGATAAGTTGTTAATTATGTAGGTTTTCCACAAAACAAACAGACTTTTCCACAAGTTAAATTTCGATTTCAAATATATAAATTAATTTATCAATCAAGACTTTAGTCCGCAAAGCTATCTGTATGGCTGGCCTGAGGGGCCCTAATTCTACTCTCGATTTTCTTGCGCATGAGGGGTGGCTATGGTATCCCGATAGCTCAACAAAAACACACCCATGCGATAATTGCTGGTCCCTCAAAGTTGAGGGTCTTTACGGCGAAAAAAAGAAGCCGCTCTGTCCGTGGGGAGGAATAACCAGAAAGGAAATACCATGGCACAAGTTACCATGAAAGAGATGCTCGACGCTGGCGTTCACTTCGGACACCAAACACAGCGTTGGAACCCAAAAATGAAGCCTTACGTTTACACAGCTAGAGGCGGAATCCATATCATTGATCTACAGAAAACAGTTATCCGCGCTAACAAAGCTGCTGAGTTCGTTAAAGAAGTTGCTGCTAACGGCGGACGCTTGATTTTTGTTGGTACAAAAAAGCAAGCTATTGAGCCAATTCAAGAAGCAGCTCAAAAATGTGGCCAATACTACGTTACTAAGCGTTGGTTGGGCGGCATGCTTACTAACTTTGAAACAATCAAGTCTTCTATCGATCGTCTTAGAAAAATCGATAAGATGAGAGAGTCTGGCGAGCTTAACTTCCTTACAAAAAAAGAGCGCGCTGGTATCGAAAAAGAATACCTTCGTTTATCTGAATACTTAAACGGTATCCGTGATATGAAAGAATCTCCATCAGCAATGTTTGTTGTGGATCTTCCAAAGGAGCACATCGCGGTTGCAGAAGCTCACAGATTGGGAATCCCTGTTATCGGTATCGCTGATACAAACTCTGACCCAGAAATGATTCAGTATCCAATCCCAGGTAACGACGATGCTATCCGTTCGATCAAACTTTTCTCTAACTTAGTTGCTGACGCTTACATCGAAGGCGCTAAAGAGTGGGAAAACAAACTTCGCACAATGACAGACAAGCAGTCTGATGTTGCTAAAGAAGAAAAAGAAGAAGTTGCAGCTCCTAAGAAGCGTGCAGCTCGTGGCAACGCTAAGCCTGAAGCTAAAAAAGCTGCAGGTCCAACTGTTGTTAAAGCAACTAAAGCTCGCAAGCTAGTTGCAGCTGGAACAGCTGAAGATGTAGAAATCCAAGCTGAACTAGAAGAAAAAGAAACAGAAACAAATGAGTCTGCTGAGTAAGACTCGCCCTTAAAGAAAGATGGCCCCAAAGGCCATCTTTCTTTATATCTAAATTTTCCCTATCTGAATAGTAAACCCATAAGGAGATTATCAATGTCAATTTCCGCAAATCTAGTAAAAGAATTAAGAGAAAAAACTAACGCAGGCATGATGGACTGTAAAAAGGCCCTCGAAGCTACAAATGGCGATTTCGATGCTGCGATCGAATGGCTCCGTGTAAAAGGTCTTTCATCAGCTGCAAAAAAAGCTGATCGTATTGCTGCCGAAGGTACCGTTATTGCTAAAGTTCAAGGTAACTCTGCAGTTGTTGTAGAAGTTAACTCTGAAACAGACTTCGTTGCTCGTAACGATGGCTTCAAGAACTTTGCAACTGATATTGCAAATCACATCCTTACTGTGAATTCAACAGACAGCCTTATGGACCAAGATTTCTACAAAACTCCAGGTCGTAAAGTTGCTGAGGTTTTGAAAGAAAACATCGCTACTATTGGTGAGAACCTCGTTGTTCGTCGCTTTGAAAAGTACACTCTTAATGGCAATGGTTATATTCACTCATACATTCATGGCGAAGGTAAAATCGGCGTTCTTGTTGAGCTAGCGACTTCTACACCAGAGGCTGCAAATCATGCTGACACCAAGACAGCTGCGTCTGACATTTGCTTGCACATCGCTGCAATGAACCCAATGGCAATTTCTTCTGAACAAATCCCTGCTGATGTTGTTGAGAAAGAAAAAGAAATCCTTAAAGCTAAAAACCTTGAACAAGGTAAAAAAGCTGACATGGTTGACAAGATTGTTGAAGGCCAAATCCGTAAGTTCTTGGCTGAAAACTGCCTAGTAGACCAACCATTTGTTAAGAATCCAGACTTAAAAATCTCTGATCTTTTAAAAGAAACTGGCAAAAAAGCTGGTGGCGAAATTAAAGTTAAGAGATTTGCTCGCTTCGAACTTGGCGCAGGTATCGAAAAGAAGCAAAATGACTTTGCTGCTGAAGTTGCAGCACAAATGAAAGGTCACTAATTTGAAAAAGCCTGTTTATAATCGCATTTTGTTAAAGTTGAGTGGTGAGGCCTTAGCTGGCAGACAAGGTACTGGCATTAATACTGCTGTTATCAAACAAATCGCTCAAGATGTAGCAGAAGCCTATAGAGCAGGCGTTCAAATCGGTCTTGTAATCGGTGGTGGCAACATCTTTAGAGGTGTTGCTGCTTCTGCTGAAGGCATGGATCGCGCTAGTTCTGATTATATGGGAATGTTAGCAACTGTAATTAATGCTTTAGCATTGCAAGATGCCCTGGAAAAAGAAGATGTTCCAACAAGAGTTCAGACTGCTATCGAAATGGCAGAAATTGCTGAACCCTATATTCGTCGTAAAGCTATTCGCCACCTTGAAAAAGGTCGCATTGTGATCTTTGGAGCAGGCACAGGTAATCCTTATTTTACTACAGACACTGCTGCTTCTTTGCGAGCAATGGAAATTGGCGCCCAAGTTATCATGAAAGCCACTAAGGTAGATGGTATTTATGATAAAGATCCCAATAAACACTCTGATGCTGTAAAGTTTGATCACATCAGTTATATTGATGTGATCAATCGTGGCCTTCAAGTCATGGACTCTACTGCAATCAGCCTTTGTATGGATAACAAATTACCAATTTTAACTTTTGATATGACCAATCCAGGAAATGTTCTTAAAGCTGTTATGGGTGAAAAAATCGGCACCCTTGTTCAGTAGAATACTCACCTAAGGAGATTTTATGATCGCAAATGTTGCTAAAAGCGCTACAGCTCAAATGGAAAAAAGCCTTCATTCGTTATCTGAAGAGTTAAAAAAAGTTCGCACAGGACGAGCACAAGTCTCTATGTTAGACAATGTTCGTGTCAACTACTACGGACAACCAACTCCCCTCTCTCAAGTAGCTTCAATTTCTACTCCAGATGCTAAGTCATTCTTAATTGCACCTTGGGAAGTTTCAATTCTGAAAGAAATTGAATCTGCGATAGTAAAATCTGAGCTTGGTATGGCCCCAATGAATGACGGTAAAGTGATTCGCCTTAAAGTGCCTGACTTAACTGAAGAACGCCGTAAAGATTTAGCTAAACAAGTTAAAAAAATCGCAGAAGAAGCTCGTGTTGCTGTGAGAATGGCAAGACGTGATGCCAATGACGAAGTTAAGAAGGCTCTTAAAGATAAAGCTATCTCTGAGGACGAAGCTAAGAAATCTGAGACTGATATTCAAAAAATCACTGATGATTTTATCAAAAAAATAGACCAAGTTGCTGAAGAAAAAGAAAAGCAAATCTTAACTATTTAATTAAATGAAGCTTCCAAAACATTTGGCAATAATTATGGATGGCAATGGACGATGGGCCCAAGCGCGCAGCAAACCTCGCGCTTTTGGTCACGTCAAAGGGACTCGTGTTGCCAAAAAAATTATTGAGGAATGTGCGCGTTTAAAAATTCCTTTTCTCACTCTCTACGCCTTCTCAACTGAAAACTGGCTTCGCCCGCAAGGAGAAGTCAGTGTGCTCATGAAGTTACTCAAGCGTTACTTGCAAAGAGAGCTAAATACATTAATCAAAGAAAATATTCGTTTTCATGTGATTGGCAATCTAGGCAAACTGCCTCCTGAGGTCGTGGCTACTATCAAGGATGCCATTCAAAAAACAGAGCACTGTACAGGTTTACAACTGACGTTTGCATTGAGCTATGGCTCCAGACAAGAAATCACAAATGCAGTTGCTGATATCGCTCGCATGATTGAACTTGGTGAGCTCAAATCATATCAGGTAACAGAAGCTTTGATTAACTCTCATTTATCAACTCACTTCGCCCCGGATCCAGACTTAATTGTTCGCACTAGTGGTGAAATGAGACTTTCTAACTTCTTATTGTGGCAAGCAGCCTACAGTGAGTTTTATTTTTCTGACGTGTTATGGCCTGACTTCACAGTCCATGATTTGAACATGGCTCTTGACGCATTTAAGAGTCGTCAAAGACGTTTTGGTGGCATAAAGGCTGTATTGAATGAAAAGTTTCCATCTTAGGCTGATCTCTGCCGTTGCTGCGATCATTATTATTGGTCTTCTCTATTACTTTTTAGGGGCATTTGCCTTTAAAGTTCTAGTGGCAACAGCCGTAGTGCTCGGTAGTTTTGAAGTTTCTCATTTGCTATTTCAATCAGATAAACACTCAACACTACGTTATCTGTTTCATCTTCTGACTTTTGCCTTAGCATATATTTCTTATGAGTATTTCTTTTTATCTGGAAACTTTTTAGCCCTCGCATTTTTGTTGTACACTTGTTTTGCTATTTTGCTTTCAAAGAGATTTGAAAAAATTGATGAGCTCAAGCACTGGATTCTTTCCGGTATTGCTGGTTTGTTCTATGTTGGCTTTTTGCCAGTATTTGTAGGAAAACTCTTAGATCTTCCCATGGGAATGTACTGGTTCTTAGCTTTGCTGATCGTTGTGTTTGCAGGCGACATTGGCGCCTATCTCTTTGGTGTGGCCTTCGGAAAAAAGAAAATATTCCCAAGCCTATCCCCGAAAAAATCCTGGATGGGATCAATTGGGGGCTTATTGTTTTCAGGGTTGGCAGCTATTGTTATTTCTAAATTTCTCTTTCACTTTAATAACCAGTTCACGGTTGCTTTCTTGGCCTTAAGTCTAGTCTCGGCAATTTTTGCCCAGCTCGGTGACTTTTTTGAATCACTCCTAAAACGTGTCGCTGATGTTAAGGATTCTGGAAAAATCATGCCCGGGCATGGTGGTATATTAGATCGCATTGATGGGGTTCTTTTTGCTGGTCCAATCTTTTATTTAGGAGCTGTTATTTTGCAGCATTTCCTTATTAGTGTTCACTAATTAGGTCTAATTTCTATTTGTCAGTTGAGTTATTGATTGTTCTCCCGGGCCTTCGTTTTTAGAATAGGTCCATGGAAATATTATTATCATCAGTATCGACACTTTTTTCTGCCATTGTTCCATTTGTAACCCTTTTAGGAATTCTAATTTTTGTCCACGAATTAGGTCACTTTTTGGTGGCACGTTGGTGTGGGGTTCGGGTCGAAGTGTTTAGCTTGGGCTTTGGTAAGAAGCTCCTTAGCTACAAGCGTGGCGACACGACTTATGCTCTTTCTCTCATTCCGCTAGGTGGTTACGTCAAAATGTTTGGCGAACAAAATGGCGATACAGTTTCAGAAGATGAGCGCGGTGTTTCGTTTACACATAAAACTGTATGGCAAAGAATTGCCATTGTTCTCGCTGGCCCGATGATGAACTTTCTCTTTGCGATTGTGATCTTCTTTGCTATCGGTCTGATCGGTGAAGATCACCGCTTGCCGGTTTTGGGTGACTTCAAAGAAAGTTCTCCTGCTTATCAAGCTGGCTTCAGACCTGGTGATTTTATCAAGTCAATCAATGGTCAAAGCGTACGCTCCATGGAAGAAGTTCAAAAGTTCTTAAGTTTAAATACCCTTCAGGACGTGACACTGTCTTTTGAAGTAGAACGACAGTTTTCCAAGGAAGTGGCAAAGGTCGATGCAACTTTTATTGGTGCCCAGAATCCAAATGTCCTAAGCAAATTTGACTTTGTCGCGCGCCTAGAGGGCTTTGATGCCTACACTCAAGGAACTACTGTTGGCGTAAAACCTAATACTATTTTTGCCTCTTTAGGCATTAATACTGGCAGCCAGATTTTGGCCGTAAATAATGTAGAAGTAAAAAGCTGGCGTGAGTTGCTTTTTAACTTACAAGCCGCAAAAGCTAGCGAGCAACTTCATCTTAGAATCAAAAATCCAGGAAGCGAAGACATCGCAGAATTAAATCTCAGTTCTGGTGCCGTTGATGCACTTACTCCCGAAAAACTTGGATTTGAGAGCTCGGATCTTTATCTTGCAGCGATCGTAAAAGGTTCTCCGGCAGAAAAAGCAGGGCTCCTTAAAAATGATCGCATCACAGCTATAAACGGAAAGCCCATTTTGGTTTGGGAAGATGTGCTTAATGAAATTCGTAACTCTGAAGGAAAAACTTCAGAGTTCACAATCACTCGTGGTACTGAAACACTTGTTAAAACGATCACTCCCGAAATGACCACACACATGACAATCCATGGGCGCGAAGAAAAGCGTTACACCATAGGAATTGCACCAATGGTCAACATTGCCTTCCCCGACACTATCAACATTAAAGCTGATGGTCTTGGTCACGCTCTCGTCAGAGGAGTCGAAAGAACTTGGGATGTCTCTGTCATGACTGTGATGAGTTTTGTACGTCTCTTCCAAGGTATGATTTCTCCAAAAAATATTGGAGGAGTTATTTCTATTGGGCAAGCAGCCCATGAAACTTATAAAATGGGCTTGATTCAGTTTTTACAGATGATGGCAATTATTTCGGTAAATCTTTTTATTTTAAATCTTTTACCGATCCCAGTACTCGATGGCGGTCATCTTGTATTTTATTCTATCGAAGTGCTAAAAGGCGCCCCTCTGAGCATGAGAAAAATGGAAATCGCCCAACAAGTAGGACTAGCTCTACTCATGAGCTTGATGGTCTTTGCTCTCTTTAATGACTTCACTCGTTTGTTAGGACTATGAAAATCCTAGCTATCGAGACAAGTACAAACACAGGTAGCCTTGCTCTCTACTGTGAGCAGGCAGGGCTGCTAGCCTCTCGAGTTTCGCATGAGTCGCGATCACACTCCGAAAAGTTCAATATTTTTGTTGATGAGGTTCTGACTGAAACACATTTAAAGTTATCAGATATAGATGCCTTTGCTGTAGGCCAAGGTCCAGGTAGTTTTACTGGGATACGTGTCGGTGCTAACATCGGTAAAACTTTTGCTTTCGCCTTTAAGCGCCCCCTTGTTGCAATTGATAGCTTGCTAAATATGGCCTCTCAATTTCAAGAAACTGATCTCCCCGTTTTGAGTATGATCAATGCACACAAAAACATGGTTTATTTAGCGAGTTACGAGAAAATAAATGGTGTTTGGGAGAACAAACTCGCTCCAGCTGCATATTTTGTAAGAGAACTCTCTCAGGTGATTCAAGCTCCTCATCTTGTGGTTGGTGATGGCTGGCAGTCTTATGAGTCTTATTTGCCACATAATTTAAAAGCCCTTTTGGTGAGACCAGAAGGTGAATTCTTTGACTACCCCACGGCATCTGCCTTGGCTCGACTTGCATCTCTTAAGCTAAAGTCTAATGAGACTAATGACTGGAAATTATTTACCCCCCTTTATATTCGCGCATCAGAAGCCGAAGAGTCTAAAAAAGGTATTAAGATTCAACCTCTTACTTAATTAGGCACTTTGGAGACCACTCATGGAAAGAGATCTGACCATCACGTCAGCTATTCGCTCAGGAAATAATTCCTCATCTACACCTCTTTGGACAGTTGCATCTGGCAAAGGTGGAGTGGGAAAGACTTTTATAGCGTCATCTCTTGCAATTAGTTTAGTTAAACTCGGCCATAAAGTGATCTTAATTGATCTTGATTTGAGCGGAGCTAACGTACATACATCACTTGGTTTGAGTCCCTCATTTTTAAATATCCGCCAGTATTTTGAAGGAAACAAAGAGCTTACTGATCTTCTAATACCCACAACAGTTCCAAACCTTAGTTACATTCAAGGCTTTTGGGATTCTTGGATTCCCACTGAATACACCAAACATCAAATTGAAAAAATTATTCCAGATATCAAGAAACTCAAAGCTGATGTCGTCATTGTGGATCTTGGCGCTGGAGCTACGGAGGCTCATTTAGATCTCTTTAAAGCTTCTGATGAGAAAATTCTTGTTTCTACTCCAGAACCAACCAGCATTGAAAAGACTTATCGCTTTTTAGAGGCCTACATCTGCTCTTCAATCCGCGACAATGCGACTCCAGAATGTTTTGCTGATTTATTATCAACTTTAAGAATGCACCGTCAGCGCTCATTGACTCGCCCTTTTTCTTTTAAATCCTATCTAAAAGAGAGAGATGGAATTGTATTTGATTACTTTGAGCAGCTTGCGAGCAATCCCGTGAGACTCATCGTTAATCAATCCCGCAGCATGCAAAACGAAGATTTGGGACACTCCATGAAGAGTGTTGCTAGAAAATATTACGATATTGCCATTGATTACGTCGGTGCCATTGATTATGACAACGCGGTATGGCAGTCAGCAAAAACAAAAGAGCCTGTTTTAATCGCTCAGCCTTTTACACCACTTGCAGGACAATTTCTCTCGACCTGCAAACATCTTATTGATCATGAGGAGCTCCGCGCCGTAGTATAATACTATGGCTGTACTAGGAAAATATAACTATTACGAAGTGCTCGAAGTTCAACCCAATGCCCCTCAGCATGCAGTGACTACTGCTTATGAGAGAGCGAAGCGAACTTATTCTGGAGAAAATCCAGCTATCTATACAATATTCTCAGAAGCTGAAGCCAGAGAACTTCTTACTATGATCGAAGAAGCTTACTCTGTGTTAGGAAATAAAGCTCTTCGCATGATCTACGATCAGAGAATTGCTAATGGCTTTGGACACCTTAATGATCTCAGCTATGCCTCTATTCTAGAAGCCAGCAAGCAACACTTTCCCGAGCAGGGCAATAAGGCGCTCTTAAAGATTTCTTATCAAAAAAATGATGAGTTTGAGCAGGAGATCCAAAATCAAACTCAATGGGATGGTGACTTCCTCAAAAAAGTTCGTGAGTACAAAAATGTTACTATTGAAAAGTTAAGTGAGATTACAAAAATTAGTAGTTATTATTTACGAGCTGTGGAAGACATGAACGCTCAGGGGCTTCCTGCAATAGTTTTTGTTCGTGGCTATGTTATTCAAATGGCTAGAGCTCTGAATTTAGACGATAAACTTGTGGCCGACAGTTATATGCAATCCTTTAAGAGGCACAACAAAATTTGAGCTCTAAAAAAAAGTATCTAGCTCTTGGCGAAATGATTGGCCTCAGAGCCGACAAGGCTCTGGCGCTGGATTCTGATATTTCTTCTCGATCTCGTGCTGCACATTTAATCGATTTAGAGCACATTAAAATCAATGGCAAAGCTATAAAACTTTCCTATCTCATAAAAGAAAATGACGAAATTGAGATACACTTCCCTCCGGTTATGCCACAAGAGTTGGTTCCTTTAGATTTAAAACTGGATGTACTTTTCGAAGATAGTGATTTAATCGTTATCAATAAACCCTCAGGGCTGGTGGTACACCCGGCTGCAGGCCACGAAAATGATACGCTCGTAAATGCTCTACTGTCTCACACTCAAGATCTCTCTATGAAATTTAATGAGGCTCGTCCCGGAATCGTACACCGCTTAGATAAAGAAACCAGTGGGATTCTTGTCGTTGCCAAAAATGATTCTGCACACGAAAAGTTAGCTCTACAGTTTCAAGAGCGCACTGTTCATCGTATTTATCATGCAATAGTCATGGGCACTCCCCGACAAAAAACAGGCCGCATTTGTAGCTTTCTGGCTAGACACCCTAATGATAGAAAACGTTATGCTTCGATACTGGGACGAGATCGAAAGCCAATCCAAGATATAAACGCGCCACCAGAACATGGAAAGTGGGCTGCCACTAACTTTGAAGTCCTAAGCTCTAATT
>JBKHVM010000056.1:0-15439 GCA_046570065.1 Bdellovibrionia bacterium | reverse complement strand
GAAATATTTAGTTTTTTATCCGTGCAAAAAACTTTCATGACTTCTTGGGCATCAATATTTGCAGGCTTACAAAGGCGCATGATTTCATTGGCAAAAGTAACTTTTAGGGCATGAAAAGAATTGCATGTAAGTTTGAGCAATTCTGCCTCTTTTATGCCGCAGTGATTTGAAACCTTAGGATAGAGTGACGTAAAAACCTTTAAGGCAGCAGATGATGAATGAGCCGCAACGGAGAGAGGGGGATTTATTGTGTCATCTATCAAATACTTTTCACGTAAAAACTCCGGATAATACGAAAACAGATTGTGTTGAATTTGATTAAAAAAATCTTCGCAAAAGCCAGGCAGTACTGTGGATCGCAAGATGAGTAGAGTCTCTTGAGCATAGGAAATCTGTTGAAGTTGTTCGGCAAAATAATTTGTCAAAAAGCCTGATTCTTCAGAGTAAGGTGTGCCAAGACAAATGAATAATGCTTTTAAATTTGGCAACTGATCAGGCTTCGTAAGAATAAAACGGCCCTCATTGAGGTAGGCGTTGAGTTCAGAAGCAATAGCTGGCGCGGTTACCGCAAAGTAATCGTTTAGGTTAGTAATATTTTTTGTGAGCTCTAGGCCATAAATCTGATGACCTCGCTTGAGTAAGTCCCAGGCTGTGGCCAGGCCCACAGGGCCCAAACCTAAAATACAAACTCCCTGATTAGTCACGAAGATACTCCTCGAGTTTGGTTTGAGTATTCCTTACTGAGGTTCTGCTGTCGAGAAATTCGCGGCACCATACTTCTAAACTTAACAGGGTAAAAATCCTATAACCGTGATGTTTAAGTTCGAGTAATTCGTGCTTTTTAACTTTTTGTTTTTCGAACTCATTAAAGAGATTTTCGATTGTTTCTGCTTTGTACCAGCCTCGGCGCAAGAGAGCTAGCTTGAGATTTTCTAGAAGTTCTTTGCGTGGTTTAAAAATATTGTACCATGGAATATCAAAACTTCTGTTGTAAATCTCATGTTTTTTAAGGTAGCGAGAAAGGGCCATCTTGTGAAACTTACGATTGATTTGTTTGTTATTAGTTAGGCGTTGGAAAGTGTTGCCGCCATTTATCCACTTCATTGGAAGAGCCGTGATAAACTTAATTAGATCTCGCTGAGTGGTCGGGAGTACAAATGGCATATCCATGCTCTCGATAGAACGGGATTGGCTAAAAGCCTGATAAGTATAAAAGCCATTCAGTAATTTGCCCTCAATTAAGGCTTCTGAAAAGTTTTGATCTGTGAACTTGATTTCATTTTGCGCTCGTGAAAAGGGCTCCTGAGCAAGTGAGTCAATAAGGAGTGCATTTTGAAATTCGTCAGAAAAGTGGCGATAGGTACAAAGCTTTCTTAGAAAATCATCATGGTAGTTTTTATCAGCGAATAATGAAGCCACATGCTCTAGCTCCCAAAAACGCTCCCAATCAGTCAAGCGGCGCAAAAATTTTGCCACGTAAAATAATAATCGGCGTATAAATGTGGGTATGGATTTTACCCACTTGTGGTACTCTGCTACGGGATAATATTCCCCCCACATTGTATCTCCAGCGTCACCACCGAATATCACTGAAACATGTTCTTTAGCTTGTTGGGCAAGAAGATGTAGAGGCAGGGCTGAGCCCACCACAGGTTCTTCATTGGCCTTAATAAGATCTATGGTTAAATCTAAATGTTCAGCACTAAAAGGAATGGGGTGAAACTGAGCGCCAAATTTTTTTGCGATGTTTTCAGCACATTGCCCTTCATCAAAGTTCCAGCCAGGAAAAGTCACAGTAAAAGCATGGACAGGCTTAGGGGAGACTTGTGTGAGTTGTGCCACTAACCAGCTGGTATCGTGTCCACCACTCAATAAACATCCAACTTCTTTTTGCGGAAGACCTGTACTTTTAAAAAAGCGTTTGATGCCTTGACGATAAGTCTCTTCGTAGAGATCAAGATGTTGCTTGAGGTCTGCAAATTCAGTGCGATGTTTGCTAAATTGCTGATCCCAGTAGCTTATTTTTTTATAGCCAGAAATATTTGAACCTTGGATCATTAAAACGTCAGCAGCTTGCAATCTTTCAACGCCTTTTAGGGGTGTTTTTTCGGATTGAATAAATCCATTAGCTAAAAAAGAGCGAACGCTTGGGAAATATATTTCGCGAGGAATTTTGCTTAAATTTAATAGATTTTTAAGGCTGGTGCCGACAAAAAGTTTTTGTTGAAAGGGTGTAAAATACAGACGGTGGGATTGTTGAGGGTTAGTTACTATATAATATTCGTCTTGTTTTTTATCCCAAAAAAACAAAAGATGGAGTCCATCAATATGACGGTAGAAATTGCGACCTTTTTCCTGAAACAGTTCAACAACACTAGCAAAGATATTTTCTGGATTCAGTGAAATCGTCGTATCAAAAAAACGAAAAATAGGGCCTTCACAAAAAAGCGCAAAATCTTCGTTTTCAAAAGTAGGG
Source organism: Bdellovibrionia bacterium (assembly GCA_046570065.1). Lineage (GTDB taxonomy): Bacteria > Bdellovibrionota > Bdellovibrionia > Bdellovibrionales > Bdellovibrionaceae > JBKHVM01. The sequence goes on along the minus strand of JBKHVM010000056.1, from coordinate 12,963 downwards.
GATTGAGTTGAAAAATAGAAATTCCCCCACTGCATAGAGAGTGAGGAATTTATGATTTTATCTGGGCTGAAGAATCCCAACATCGAGCCTGACCCCCATTGATTTTATATTAAAGGAAGTCAGGCCGCTTGTGGCAACAAGAAATAACGAGAAAGTAAATAGCCTCTTACTGGATGCGTATCATAAGACTTTTTGTTTCTTTGGTTCCATTATCATCAGCAAGTGTCACACGGATAGCCCAGAGACCTCTCATCACAAAATAGACATTGCTCACGACAAACTCATAGGGAGATTTTTGCTCGATTTTTACCGGAGCACTACCATGGCTGTGGTGTCCCATGTCCATCCAAAGATCAACAAAAAGACCCTGTGGCTCTACGGGATTGCCTTCAGTGTCGGTGAAGGAGAGTTGAAATGGAGAATCAACGTTAACTTGTGGGGCTGCTGGGAAAGATATCAGTGCGCAAACGCGATGACTAAACTGGAGGTCACAACGAGCAGCACCATTGTCTTGAGCCTGAGCAAAAGGAGAAATGGTGAGGAAAAGAAAAAGAATAGTAAGTTTTTTTAGCATAAATGCTCCTTATCGTAATTGATTAAATGTAAAGGTTAGAGTGTGAGTTGTTTGCAGAGTGGTATTTAGTGGACTGCCTATGACGCCGTTGTCACTCAAAGCATAACTAGCGGACCACGAGGAGTTCAACGTTTTAGCGAGACTTATTACCGCTGGGAATTTTTGTGATTCCGATTTTTGTAGTTTGTTTTGGTTGGTCAGAGAAAAGTTTTTGCGAGTATAGTCGTAGCCTGCTCCAAAACCGAAGCGCCAAGATTGAAAATAATAACCAATATTTATATGAGCTCCCCAAGAGTGCCCCGTTTTAAGTTCCACTTGGGCGTAGTTTTCTGGAAATAGTTGTGCAATTTGCACGTCGGCAAGATAGTCAAAACTGCCCCTTCCTTTGATGGCAAGAAGAGATAGCCCCAATTGGGATTGACCATTAGAGTAGACGGTATCGCTTTGGGTTGTTGACTCATAAATCGAATCACCTTGGCGAATCAAAGTGTTAATGGAAGCGATGAGTTTTGGCGGAAAGAGGCCGTAGGATTTTTCTGGCAAGAGTTCCCAGCCAAGGCCAATGACCATGTCACGAGGGGCCCAAGATTCGCCTTCTTTAGCCAAAGGCAAAGTGGCTGCAACTTGGAGGCTTTCCGAAATTAAAGAGGCAGCTTTCAGCGAAGTCACTGCAGTTTGTTTTTGCTGAGCACTCCAGTAACCTTTGTCATCTACAAATTGATCTTCAGTGGCTACAGAAAATTGCGTCTGAATGAGCAAACTTTGGTCTCCCAAAATATAGGCTTGGGAGCTGCTCGAGCTTCCGCCACAACAGGGACTGGCAAAGGCTTGCGCCCCCCAAATCAGCAAGTTAAAAATAATAAGACCAAACAAACTCTTCATTGATATCTTTCAGTTTAATGCGTAATTCCCAGTCCCCAGCCATAAGAAAGTAGATTTCATCTAATTTTAAGTTTGAAGGATCTATGCTTTTGATTTTGATAGGGCTAGATCCATGGCCCATGGAGGGCATCCATAAATAAATACTTTCAATGGATTCTGTGGTGAGACTCAAGTTTTTATTAACGATTACAACTTGGGCAGAGAGGAGCTTTAGAGCCTCGGGAGTTTGCTGCCAGAACAAATAGAGGCAAGTGTCCTGAAGGCACTTAGCTCCACTCTGATTTTGTTGAAGGTTTATGTCTTCCGGTGCATTTTTAGGTTCAGCGCAGCCTATGAAAAGGAGCATGAACAAGAGGAGAGTCGTCAGTCTAGCCATGGGTTCCCCATTTTTCTGGTGATGGAGCAGCCTAGGGCTCGCCCCTCAGGTTCTTCGATGGTTTTATTCTGTGAGTGCTGTTTAAGAGCGTCGGCTAAAAAGTGCTTCTTAGCTCGAGGAAAATCATGGCTCGAACTCACGCCGCCTTTGTAGATGATTTTGGATTCTGTGTCCATTAGAAAGGCATGAGGTGTTTTTAAAGCATTGAACTTATCCGCAAGCTTTGCTTCTGGGTCATGTAATACTGGGAACTTGACTCCCTGAGATTTAAAATGAGCGGCAGCGTTTTCGGCATTTTCGCCATAATTGCTAAGCACGCCGACAAGGGGGATTTCGGGGTATTGATTGTGTAAGCTATTGAGATGCGCTAAGTGTGAGTTTGAGCAGGGGCACTGACTTGAAATAAAGACTAAGAGAGCCCCTTTTTCTTTGGTGCTGATCTCAAATGGCTTTTGCGACAGGATGTCTACGCCCTTAAAAATCTCAGCTTCTGCTAAGGGGGCCAATATAACTAGTAAAAATGAAATAAACCATCTCATGGGGCTACCGATATCATAAACAAAAGTTTGAGTCAGGGAGAATCGACCAGATCACCCTTAAACACAGATGTAGAGCAGGTTTATTCATAAAAGTGCGTTAGGGGACCCGAGAGGGGGCTTTCAATTGATTATCAATAACAAGTTGAGGATGGAAATCTTGCCGTCTTAGTCGTAAATACAAGCATGGCAAAAGCAGTTCAAAAAGTTCAGATAAATACAAGCTATGAAATCGCTGGTTTTAAGGGTGACCTCACCTTGGCCGATCGTTTAAAAGATTTAGGTTTTTTAAAGGGAAACATTTTTAAAGTTGTATCTCGAGCACCTTTTGCTGGCCCCATCATCGTGGAACTTGATTCTATTAGTTTTGCTCTGCGAGAAAGTGAAATGGATTGTCTTGAGGTGATAGAATGTCAGAATTAAAAACTATAGCCCTAGTTGGGTGTCCTAATTCTGGTAAAACAACTCTCTATAATTGGCTCACAAACTCAAATTATCGCACTGTGAATTATGCGGGAGCGACAGTAGATTATGCTGTCGGTAATTTATACTATAATGGAAGCCGAGATGAGTCTTATCGTATTTTAGATACACCAGGTGTTTATTCTTTAGATCAGGGTGGTTTAGACGAAGAAGTCACTCAGAAGATCTTATTTGAGGGATCTGCAGAAGTGCGTCCTGATTTGGTCGTTATGGTGGTGGATGGCACTCAGCTCTTGCGGCAGTTGCCAACCTTAGAAATGATTTATCGTTCTGGGCATCAGCTCGGCTTGATTATTACGATGAAAGATCTCCTCGAGAAAAATAAGATTTCGGTAGATGTTGAGAAGCTCAAAGAAAAGTATCATTGTGAAGTCTTCTTTTTTGATGGTATTCGCAGTCATGGCTTAGAAGATATATTGCAGCTCTTTAGGAAATTTCAAAAGAAAGACTTAACCATAGTGAAGCCAGCAAGACTCAGTGATAGCGAAGTCATGGGTTTGCAGAGAGAATTAAAAAAGGTATTAAGATCCCAAACGGATGCTCCGATAACTTACAAAGTTTGGACGCAAAAAATAGATAAGGTTCTCTTGCACCCGGTCTTGGGATTTTTTGCTTTTTTTGTCATTATGACCTCGCTCTTTGCCAGCGTCTTTTGGTTAGCCACTCCTTTTATGGATTGGATTGATGGTGGCTTTGGCTTTTTGATTGAAAGAACGTTAGCTGTTGCCCCGGATTCGCTTTTGGCAGATTTTTTTGCCAATGGCTTATTAACAGCTTTTGCGAGTGTTTTAGTTTTCGTCCCTCAAATCTTTATTTTATTTTTGGGTGTCGGTGTCCTCGAAAGCACTGGCTATCTCTCCCGTGCCGCTACAGTAATTGATCGCCCGCTGTCCTTGGTGGGACTCAGTGGCAGATCCTTCGTGCCTTTGCTCTCAGGTTTTGCTTGCGCAATACCTGCAATGATGGCCACACGAAATATTTCATCGACTAAGGAGCGTTGGATTGCCAACTTTATCATTCCCTTGATGAGCTGTTCGGCTAGGCTACCAGTTTACAGTTTGTTAGTGGTTTTTCTCTTGCCCGAGGCCAGCGCTGTTGAGCTGGGTTTCGCTTTTGCATTAATTTATTTTACAGCTGCGCTTATTGGGGCGCTAGCTGCGGGAATATTGAGTCGCCTCTTAAAGAATAAAAAGAATGGTCATTTTTTGATGGAGCTACCTCTCTATCGTTTGCCGCGTTTTAAGTTTTTAGCGGTCAATAGCTTTCATCGCACTCAATCCTATGTCACCAAAGCTGGTCCGATTATTTTTGTCATTGCAGTTGGGATTTGGATGGCCTCAAGCTTTCCTCGTACGGAGTGGACGGCGGCAGCAACTCCTTCTATGGCAGAGTCCTATCTCGGAATGGCTGGGCAAAAGTTAGAACCTATTTTTGAACCGATGGGGTTGGATTGGCGTGTTGGCGTGGGCCTTATTTCTGCCTTTGCCGCTCGCGAAGTTTTTGTTAGCACCTTAGCCTTAGTGTTTAACACAACCACGGATGAAGAGGGATTGCAGTCTGGACTTCTGACGATCATGAAAGACGCCACCAACAGCCAAGGAGAATTGATTTTTACAGTTCCTTCTGTTGTGGGATTGATTGTCTTTTTTATCATTGCTCTTCAGTGTATGTCGACTTTTGCGGTCAGTGTGCGAGAGAGTGGTTCATGGAAGTTTGCTTGGATTCAACTTTTGGTTTTGAATGCAGTTGCTTATGCTCTGGCTGTGGGAATCAATTTGATTTTTTAGATTTAAAAAATAATAAAGAAAAAGCCAGATCAACTTTTGCGGATGATCTGGCTTTTTTGTTTGATCTGGTTGTGATACTTTTGGGCAGAGTTTTTTTAAAGGCGTCAGATCTATTTGAGGTCAAAAGTCAAAATGACCAAGCGACCACCACGTGCCACTCTTAAAGTGTTTGTGCCTTTTTTGAGGTTTTTGTTTACAGACTCTGGCGTTTCTGTGTTCTTTTTATTTACATCTAAAATCACATCACCAACTCTGAGGCCTACGCGAGAAGCGAGAGAATTTCTTTCGACTTCTGTAACGATGGGATTTTTTAAGTCTTCAGGGTAGCCCCATTCCTCAATGAGATCTTTAGTTGGGGCTGTCATTTTAAAGCCCATACCCAATGCTGCTGCAATGGACTTTTCATTGCGCGAGCCTGGTTGAGGACGATTATTAGCTTGGCGTTCCTCTTTGCGTTCTGCCACTTTGATGTTTACATTCAAGCGCTGATCACCGCGGAGAACCACGGCTTTCACACTCTGACCAATAGGAGCATCAGCTACAGCATCAATGAGTGAATTACTGTTTTTAATTTTCTTACCGTTAAACTCGATGATCACATCATAAACACGAATTCCTGCTTTTGCAGCAGGCCCATTCTTTTCGAGCACGGTAACAACAGCACCACTTTCTTCTTGGAGGCCAAAGTATTCTGCAGCTCTTGGATCTAAGTCAGCTAAACCAGCGCCAATAAAACCACGACGAACAGAACCTCGGCTTTCCAATTGGGGAATGATGGACTTTACATCATCGATAGGAATGGCAAAACCAATGCCTTGGGCGCGAGCATCAATGGCTGAATTAACCCCTATAACATAACCCTTAAGATTAACGAGTGGGCCGCCAGAATTGCCAGGGTTGATACTTGCATCTGTCTGAATCAAAGGAAATTTATTGATTTCTCCAATCTCGCGACCAATGGAGGAAACAATACCCTTTGTCATAGTGTGGCCATGACCAAACGGATTACCAAAAGCGGCAACCCATTCACCAACTTGTAAGTCCTTGCTGGAGCCCAGTGCTGCAACAGGAAGCTTGCGATCTGGTTGAATTTTAATGAGTGCAATGTCTGTTCTTTTGTCTGAACCAATAACAGTTGCTTCGTAAAGCTTATCAGTATTTTCAGTCAACTGCACGTTGACGATGTCGGCACCATCGATGACGTGAGCATTGGTAACGATCAAACCATCTTCTCTAATGATAAAGCCAGTACCCAATCCAAATTGACGGGGGCGACTGCTCTCTTCTTGTTGGTTGAGGGGCATTCCATAAAAACGTTCCAACATTTCTAACATGGGATCGCGCATGCGGTTGCGACGAGGCAATACGGATGTCGAAATGTTCACGACTGCTGGATTAATAATTTTTGCCAACTCGATAAAAGCATTCGCTGGCAGAGGCTCTCCAAATTTCATTGGAGGCGGAGTCCTTTGCGGTACCTGTGCGGTGCCGCTGTTGTCTGATAAAAAAGCACTTAGAGCAAGTGCAGTGACAAGAGTAACAATCAATAACTTTTTCATGCATCTACCTCATTAAGTTTGTGATTGAACAAATTTTAGTTGTAAGTCTGAAATAATATTCTCAAGGAACTCAGCTTCTTCTTTTTGTAAGTTCCCCTGAGTTTTCTGTTGGAGCATCAATAACAGATCGATATTAAATCGAGCCATGCCTCGATCTGTATTCACTTCTCCGTTTTGTGGATTGGGAGCTAAGCCCATATCCATGACCGCGCTAGAAGCTATTGACATCACGAGCATTGAAAAGCTGGCTTGCATGTTTTGGTCCATCGTCGCTCCTCGTTTATAGGGGATAATATCCCATCAGCTTAGTGATTCTTCTTTTTATCGAAGGATGGGATTTTAGAAAAATATTATTTTGATGAAGATTGTTAGGGTCTACGATAAACAAATGATTGCTGCAGGCAGGAATTGCCAAGGGTAACGAATGAGCATAAGCGTTTAGCTTCCATAGAGTTTTTGCCATAAGATAACGATCCTCAATGAGCTTGGCTGCTTTTTCGTCGTTAACAAAGTAAGATTTTTCGCTGGTGATGGATTTTACAATGAGCCATCCAAAAGGAGAAAACAAGTGAGTAAAAATAGATACTGGTAAGACGCGATCTAAAAACTCACCGAGGCCTACGAGGGTGTTGGCAAAAGTGGAGCTCACGCTATACCTAAATGTATCTAAATGATTAAAGCGACAAAGCTGATAAGCAAGCACGGCGCGAATTTCTGGTTCTGATAATTTTTTGAAGAGCGAAGAGGAAAGAACCAGTGAGCCTTGTTGCCAAGAGTGACCTACACAAAATGATGTTGGTGAGTGAGATTCAAAAACAAAAACCCGTGGGGCCTCGAGTTGAAGTTTGCGGCATAGTTCGTTGGCAACCTTAAGCGCACCGTAAGCATCTTGGCCCTTGATTTCTTGTGCTCTAAGTTGCAGTAACAAACGGTCATCACCAAAGAAAAACACCAATGTGTTAATAGCAATAGCGATAGCAAAAGCAGCTAAGAGTCCTACGCGATCCCCCAGGTGATAGCCTAGCGCTAGGATTAAAAAACTAGTTACGATAATGAAAGTCCAGACTTTGGTCAGGTTGGTTGCCATATATAATTTTGTCCCACCATCCAAGAGTCTTGGCAAGGACAAGGCAATATGCAGCAAAAAAATTGTTAAACTTGCGAAACTTTTATGAAAATTGTCAAATAGGAGATGCCTTAAAGCACGGAGGTTTTAAGTGGAAGTTGATATCATGGCACTGAATGCTGCGGTAAAGCAAGAATCGCAGTTTATTGATAAAATGATCCTCGAAGTGAATAAAGTGGTCGTCGGTCAAAAAGAAATGGTCGAAGGCATCATGATGGGGCTTCTCACTGGTGGCCATATTCTTCTTGAAGGTGTTCCTGGATTGGCAAAAACACTCACGATTGCCACCGTCGCTAAAACTATTTCTTTAGATTTTAATCGTATTCAGTTCACTCCGGATTTGCTTCCTACAGATCTGATTGGAACGATGATTTTTAATCCTAAATCTGGTGAGTTTACGCCGCGAAAAGGCCCAGTCTTCACCAACATCGTACTTGCAGATGAAATCAATCGTGCGCCCGCAAAAGTGCAATCTGCTTTGCTCGAAGCTATGGCAGAAAAACAAGTGACTATCGGTGATGAGTCTTACAAGTTGGCTCATCCCTTTTTAGTGCTAGCAACACAAAATCCCTTAGAGCAAGAAGGGACATATCCATTGCCTGAAGCGCAGATGGATCGTTTTATGTTTAAGATCAACGTAGATTATCCTGCTAAGTCAGACGAGTTAGAAATTCTCAATCGCATGGGCACTAACCACAAACCAGAAGTGCAAGCGGTGATTTCTCGAGAAGATTTACTCAGAGCTTCTGAGAGAGCTGATCAAATTTACGTGGACAACAAAATCAAAAATTACGTTGTCGAGTTGGTTATGGCCACACGTCAGCCAGAGCAATATGGTTTAGCGCGCTTGAATAATTTGATTCAAGTGGGAGGCTCTCCACGTGCGACCATTTCTTTGTTTAGAGCAGCTAAGGCGCATGCCTTTTTGAAGGGGCGTGGTTATGTCACGGCAGAAGACATTAAAGCAATTGCTTACCATGTGCTGAGACATCGTTTGATTTTGTCTTACGAAGCTGAAGCTGAAAACATCACTACGGATGATATTATCAAGGATATTTTGGCTCAAGTTGAGGTGCCTTAGTCGTGATCTTACCAGCAGAAGTTCTTAAAAAAGTAAAACTGCTGGAGTTAAATACTCGCAAGTTGGTAAATAATATTTTTGCCGGCGAGTATCACACTGCTTTTAAAGGGCAGGGGATGACTTTTGCGGATTTTCGCGAATATGTTCCTGGCGATGACGTGCGCAATATCTCTTGGCCTATCAGTGCTCGTACCGGTAAAACCTATATTAAAACTTTTGAAGAAGAGCGGGAATTAACTCTGATCATTGCTGTTGACGTCAGTGGCTCCACTGATTTTGGCACGGGCCCCTATTTTAAGGGGGAAGTGATGACTCACATCGCAGCTATTTTAGCTTTTAGTGCGGTTAAAAATAATGACCAGATTGGTTTGTTATTGTTTAGCGATCAAGTGGAGCTGTTTGTTCCTCCTAAAAAAGGCAAAGGACAAGTGCACCGTATTCTGCGGGATCTTATGTACTTTAAGCCCAAGTCTCATCGGACAAAAATGGAACCAGCCCTGAGTTATCTTCAGGGAGTTCTTAAAAAGCGAGCGACAATTTTTGTACTGAGTGACTTTTATGATCAAGGTTTTGATCGCCACTTGCGTTTGTTGGGGCGAAAGCACGAAGTGATTGCTTGTGTAGTAAATGACCCCGCAGAAATTTCTATTCCTGATATTGGTATTGTTGATATTCAAGATGCAGAGAGTGGGGAGATTCTGACTGTTGATACCTCATCAACTGCATTTCGTGAGCAGTTTGAAAAAAATGTCAAAGAGCGCAGTGCTCAGAGGGATAAATCCTTAAGATTAGCGCAAATAGACCGCATTGATATCTCCACAGATGCAGATTATGTGGACCCCTTAATTGCTTATTTTAAGAAGAGATAGAGAATGAAATGTGATATTGAAGTTCCTCCTATTGAAGGCCTTAAAGACGGTGAAATCACTGTGGGGCGGGACTTTATTTTGCATTGCCAAGGGGAGTGGCCAGCCTCTTTGGACGTGGAAAAAATTAATTTGAACTTGCTTCCGGAGCAGCAGTTTCTTTTAAAACTGCGTAAGTTTGAATTTCGTGATCGTGAGTCTGCGGATCTGTATGTAGTGTCCTATGTTGCTGGTAAAATGGAGATTCCAGAGCTGACCTTAAGCGCTGGAGAGCAAACTGTAAGTTTAGGTCGTTTGCAGTTTGAAGTGGTTTCTAGCATTCAAGAGCCGGCAGTGGACTCGGCTCCTGAAGCTGGAACTCAGGCGACTCCACCTCAACCGCAACCTTTTGGTCCAATTGGTCCTGCGTGGATTGCGTGGCCGATAGTTTACTCGTTATTGCTTGCAGCCCTTGTCACATTTTTAGTTTCTTATTTTGGTGTCATGATTTTTCGCAGGCAGCAGCGCAAGCGTTTGTTGTTAGAGATTGCAGATCACGACTCTGCTTTGGAGCCAGCACAAAAGTTTTTTCAGGAGTTGCGCAAGTTAAACCGCGCAAGTCCACTTTTCTATTCATCTGAAGACGCAATCCAAAAAATCTTACGTCAGGACAGAGAAAAGTATGCACTTGAGGCCCTCGAGCAAATCAATGGGGCATTACGTTTGTATTTAGCGCGAGAGTTTAAAATCCCAGCTTTTCAGTGGCGAGATGCTGCTATTCTTAAGGACTTAAAGAAGTACCATCGAGATATTTATAAAAAGCATGGCGCTTCCTTGGCGGTTATCTTAAAACAACTAGGTGCGCTTAAGAGTAATGCTACTGTTGAGGTTGCTGATATTCTGGTTTTACACAAACGCAGTTTAAAGTGGGTCGAAGCATTAGAGTCTGAAAAAGGAGAAAAGAAATGACAGAGTTTCAATCTCCAATTTCTTTGTCTCTGATTTTATTAGTGCTTGCTGCAGTTGTATGGTTCTTTGTGCAAAGACAAAAAAAGTCGGCAAGTTTACAGTTCTCTTCTACGAGTCTTATCAAGGAAACACCGAAAGGCATTAAGTCTTATTTTATTTGGTTGCCACTGGTTTTAAAAGCAACCGGCTTAATTTTAGCGATTGTTGCTTTAGCTCGTCCTCAGCAAGCCAATACAAAAATCACACGCAATGTTGAGGGAATTGATATTGTCATAGCACTCGATGTGTCAGACTCCATGTTGATCGAAGACATGAAGCCACTCAATCGTCTTGAAGCTGCTAAAGAAACGATTGCGGCCTTTGTTCAAAAGAGAACATCGGATCGTATTGGTCTGGTTATTTTTGCTGGTGAAGCCTTTACTCTTGTCCCTCCGACTTTAGATTATCAGCTGCTTTTAAATCGAACGGCTGAAATTACCACAGCCGCCAGTGCCAACATCAAAGACGGAACGGCTCTGGGTGTGGCACTAGCAAGTGCTGCGGGACGCTTGAAAGACTCGCAAGCAAAGAGTCGTGTGGTTATTTTTATGACAGATGGAGAAAATAATAGTGGTACTATTGATCCCGAAACAGGATTAGAGATCGCCAAGGGATATGGAATCAAAGTTTATTCAATTGGGGTAGGGCGAGATGGTCCAACGCGAATTCCGGTGTTCACTCGTGACGTTTTTGGAAATAAAGTTAAAACCTATCAGCCTTTTGAAAGCACGGTAAATGAAGATCTCTTGCAGAGAATGGCTTCGGATACTGGAGGCAAGTTCTATCGTGCTATTCGTGAAGACTCTTTATCAGGAGTTTTTAACGAAATTGATCGTCTTGAAAAAACCAAAGTAGATGTTAATAAATTTACTCGTTATGAAGAACTCTTTCAGCGTTGGTTGTTGTGGGCTATTGTTTTTTACTGTCTTGGAACTCTGCTTGAAGCAACAGTCTTAAGGAGGGTTCCTTAATATGTTTCGCTTTGAGAGCTTTCATTTTTTAATGTGGTTGTTGTTATTGCCAACTTTGGCAATTGTGGCATGGATTTGGGGCAAATGGCATTTGAGAAAAATTCAAAAGAGTATTCATCCTCGGTTGTTGCCTTATCTCACACAATCTCTCTCATTAGGTAAGCGTCGTTGGAAGTATTTGTTACAGCTAGTGTGTTTGTTCTTTATGATTTTAGCCTGGGCACGTCCACAGTCTGGAGAGAGTGTTCAGAAAATAAAATCTGAAGGTGTCGAGATTATTTTAGCGGTGGATGTCTCTGAAAGTATGATGGCAGAAGACGTCAAACCCAGTCGTTTGGAGCAAGTGAAGGCAGAGCTCAATAAGATGGTGGACTTGATGCCCGGAAACAAAATGGGTGTCCTGGCATTCGCAGGTAGTGCTGCTTTGTTATCTCCTCTGACCAATGATCCCGCAGCTGTTCGTATGTATATTGATTCTTTGGCAACGAATGCTGTTTCTACTCAGGGAACAAACTTTCAGGAAGCTCTGCGTGTGGCCAGCGAAGCCTTTGAACGGGGCGGAGCGCAGACAGATGAAGTGGTCAAAGTAACTCGAGTTATTTTGCTGGTCTCAGATGGTGAAGATCATGAGCCAGGAGCAGAGGAGTTAGCAGAAAATCTGGTAGATAAAGGTGTGCGAATTTTTGGTTTAGCTTATGGCACGGAAAAAGGTGCAGGCATTCCAATTCGTGACAGTATGGGTTTTTTAAAGGGCTATAAAAAAGATCGAAGTGGCGAAACCGTGTTAAGCCGCGTGAATGGTGAGGCTATTCGTGAACTCACAGAAAAAGGGAAAGGTTCCTTTTTCTTTGCGAGCTTTGGTGGTGATCACATTCAAAACTTGGTTGAAGATATCAATCAGCTAGAAAAAACTGAATTCGAAAACTCAGTGGCAACTCAATACGATGAAAATTTTCAGATTTTTGTATTGTTAGCGATCCTCATTGGATTAGTTGAGTTAATTTTAGGTGAAAGACGCCGTTCTTTTCAGATTTGGAAAGGGCGATTTGAGGTGCCGACACCATGAGATTGGTTAAAGCGTGTTTTGTAATTGCAATGTTGAGTATGAGCGGACAGGCCTCGGCGCAGTGGGTGCCTTGGGAGTCGCTGCAGAAAAACCGTGAAGCAGTAAAAAGTTTTGAAGCCAAAGATTACAAGCAAGGACTCAATTTGTCAGGTCAGGGGCTACAGGAAGATGCTTTTCGTTTTGAGCATCACATGAATTTAGCTCTTAACTTAGAAGCCTTGGGCGAAGCCGAAGCTGCATTGAAGGCCTATGAAAATGCTCTGCAATTTGCACAAACACCGGAACAGAAATTTCAAGCGCACTTTAATTTGGGACATATTTATGGCAAAGCCAAAAAAATTCCTGAAGCGGTAGCTCAGTATCAAGCGGCTCTTGATTTGAATCCTACTTCAGTAGAAGCAAAACACAACATTGAGCTTCTCACGCAAATGTCCCAACAAGGACAAGGTGGGCAGGAGCAAAATCAACAGCAACAGCAAAGTGGCGGCAAAGGCCAAGATCAGCAGCAAGAGCAAAAAGATCAAAATGAAGACAAAAAAGATGAAAAAGAAAAAGAAGAGCCTCAAGAGTATCAGCAAAACCAGAAATACAAGCCAAGAAATTTTGAAGGCAAAGAACTCAGCGAAGCAGATGTAAAACAAATTCTCAACGAGCTCAAACAGCAAGAAC
>JBKHVM010000055.1:0-15800 GCA_046570065.1 Bdellovibrionia bacterium | reverse complement strand
GTTACCTTTACGCGAGCTCATTGCGCCATCAGGTAGCTCCACATAATTGTATTGCAAGTGAAAACAATCTTTTGCTTGAGAAAAACCCAACAATTCTAAGACTCTAAATACTTGCTTAAAGTGCAATGCCTGTCGCATGTCTACGACATATATACTTTTTTCGATCTGGCGGTTTTCAAATTTATGTTTCGCTAAAAGCAAATCCTTGGTGGCATAAAGACCATTGCCGTCGGACTTAAGGAGTAAGCAGAAGCCTAATTTTTCAGACTCCAAATTTTTACCAATGGCGCCCTCAGATTTTTCGAGCTTTCCTTCAGCGTATAGTTCTTTGACCCATTTAATAGAGGGAGAGTCCATTTCTGACTCAAAATACCAATCATCAAACTTAACTTCTGCCCAGTCGTAAACTTGTTTCATCAAATCGATAGACCACTGACGCGTTTCTAACCATAAATTGTAGTACTCACCCTGTTGAGCTTCTAATTGCTGCAAAATGCTAGTGATCTCTTGGCGATTTTGTTCTTCTTTTTCACTGCCGAGCTGATCTTCTAATAAAAGGTGACCTTTTGAATACATCTTTCCGAGCCACTCACCTTTATTATGCTCAGGAATAGGCTCTTGATTGTGCTTCTTTAAATACCAAAGGCATTTTGCGACGTGAGTCCCCATATCCCCAGGAAAAGTTGAAGCTAAAACCTCCCTTCCGCTGTAGCGAAAAAGTCGAATGAGAGATTCCCCTAAGCAGAGATTCCGCATATGTCCCACATGCAGTTCCTTGTGGGTATTGGGCTGTGAAAACTCAATCATTGTTTTTGGGGATTTAGGAATAATCTGTTTCTTAAAAAAAGATCCTGCTAAAATATCAGATAAAACCAAAGCGCCATAAGCCGAAGCATTAAGTCTAAAGTTTAAATAGGGTCCAGCGGCAGCAACATGATTGATTTGCCCATCAGTTTTTAGACTCTGCGCCAATTCCTGCGCAACAAGTGGCGGCGCTTTTTTGCAATTTTTTGCCAAGATAAAACAACCAAAAGTAAGATCCCCCATTTCAGGATTGGGAGGGGCTGAAAGGCCTTTATAAATATCTTCGAGAGACATTTCATAGTTTAGAGAAGTCACTGTCTCACTGATTTTTTTTGCAACTAACAACCGAATTGAATCATGCATTATCATTAAACTATCCGTTCTATAAAAAACAAAGCTCCCCAGAGCGCAAAAAGACAAAACACAAATATACAGATATTTTTATGAAATTTCAGGTCTTTTTTGAGCTTTTGCACTTGGCCTTCAAAGTTCAGACGCTCTTTCTCAAACTCTTCAATTTGTTCCTTTAAAGATTGCACATCTTGAGTTCTTGCTTCACGCTCGAGTGCAATTTCGTGAAGTGTTTTTTGATGCAAAACCTGCGGGTCCTTGCCAATAAAATATTGAGGAGTTAACCCTGGGATTTGCTCTTTTAGAGCCAAATACCACTGCAAAGCACGCCAAATATGGGGTGGAACGTCCTTTTCTCCCCCCTTTACCCATCTGGTCCAACTTGATGGATCCACCAAAAGTAGCTGAGAAATCTTACGCTGACTGAGTCCCAGCTTCATACGAGCTCCCTCAAGTCCCCCGATCTGCCCCCGAATAACTTCTGCCTGAGCTTCGTAATGCATGCGCAATGAGGTTTTAGAACGTACTTCAATGACCCCTAAATTATCACTGCCGTTGCTCTCAAGACTAGTGCCCTCATGTTTTGTCAAAGCCTGATCTAAATCCATAAATCACCCTTACAGGTATTGTGTTTTACAATGCTATTACTGTGAATTGCATTGTTATTGATTGTAAAATACAAGATAATAGTATCTGAGCGAAATGATAGGTCAACCTAAATAGCTGATTTCAGTAAACAATCACAGAAACCCATACCCTAGGACCCCCTTTTTCAAAACAAACTATAGCTTTTGTCTATAAGCTATAGCACTAAGTATCTGTTATTTCGAAGTATTTTATTAATGCCATTATATCTTTTAAACATTGCGCGCAGCATTGTATATCAGTAAACATATTGTAGTTTATATATCACTCGCATTTATGCGGCGTGCTATTATTGATTATATCTCGACCTTTTTTATGGCTTCATGAACACTATTAAAAAACGGATTTTATGGCAGCATCTAGATATCAGCTTAACAAGAACAAGTATCTCCTTCCGCCGGAACGAGAAAAACTACAACAATTAATAAGAGACTATATCACCTCAGATGTGAGGAATTGCTTACTTTTATGGACCGCTCTCAGGACTGGGGCTCGCGCCCAGGAACTCCTAAATATCACCAAAGCAGACCTTAATAGCTATGACGAAAGCATCCTGATAAGAGGAATTAAGAACTCTAATGATCGAGAGATCCCCTTACCGCGAGATCTTTTTTCCAAACTCCACACCTATTCCATGAATGTGGAGGGGCAAAGAGTTTTTGATATTACATACCCCCGTTTGGTTCAAATATGGGAGTTTTATCGACCAATACCTAAAAAGTTTCACTCTTTACGTCATACTTTTGCCATCGAACTCTATCAAAAAACTAAAGATATCCGCCTTGTCCAAGTAGCTCTTGGACATCGTAATATAGCCAACACCATGATTTACGCTGATTACGTTTATTCACAGCAAGAGTTAAGAAAACTCATCTTATAGCCAAAAAAAGAACAGCCTTATCTTGTAGGATAAGGCTGGGGTGTTTTAGGGTGGCTCCAGATTGCGAGTGCTGCAATTAGAGGGAGAAAGAATCTTGATGCCAATTTTTAGAAGTTAGCTTCATCCACTTCAGAAGCCAATCTTTCGACCTGCTTTACTTTGGAAGCGCGGTAATAAGCTCTTTCTTTTTCAAACTCCAACATGTCCTTTTTAGTAGGGACCACGATCGTGTTAGTGTCGTTATCAACCATGTACTTGATCTCGCCAGCTTTTCGTTTTTCAACTTTAATTTCACCCACATTATCTACGAAATCTTTACGAACAAGCTCTTGCTGCTTGGCGCCTTCGTTAATCATAGAGTGAAAATCAACCTTGGCAAATGAAGTTAAAGGAAGCATCACAATGAGTGTTAAAATTAGCTGTTTCATAAATCACCTCGATGCTACTCTATAGAGCAAAGGCAGTGCCAACTTCCCCCTCAAGCCTATTGGATTTCAAAGATTTAAGCTGTTGAAGTTTTTTTCACTCGCCAAAAATCAAGTAGGCACTGTCTAAGACCAATGATATGTAAAGACAATGATCAAAACCTTATTTGCCAGCAATCTCTACGTATCAAATCTAGAATCTAAACAAAACAAGAATCTGAACTCTGATTTATTGGATGAGGCCTACAAGTTTGCAGAACTAGATGAGCGCGGCCAAGATTGGTCGTCAAAAAATTACCCAGGAGGTTACACCTCCTACGGCTCCTTAACCAATATGTGGGAGCTGTCTTCCACTTTTGAAATCCTCAAAAATGAACTCGATAAACATGTTCGTAAGTTTGCCAAAAGCCTTGAGTATGATATTAACCCCAGAGACCTTCAAATTGTCTCACTTTGGATCAATATCATGCCGCCACAAGTGACTCACTCGTGGCATATCCATCCCCACTCTGTCATTAGCGGCACTTATTACGTACGCACCCCCAAAAACTGCTCGGCCATAAAATTTGAAGATCCCCGCATCTCTCGTTTTATGAATACACCAGTACGCAAAAAAACTGCTGCCCCCGAAAGGCAATGGCACTACCATCACAGCCCCAAAGCAGGAGAAGTGGTCCTTTTTGAGTCTTGGATGAATCACGAAGTGCCACCTAACCCGGCTCGCAGTGAACGAGTGAGTATAAGTTTTAATTACGACTGGATTCGCCGCTAAAGTCTTGCTATTTTTTGCTTCGCCATGGTAGGCTGCCCTACTTTGAAAACGGAACCATTGGAGCCAGCTATGCGCTTGATATTGAGTGAAATCCCCGAAGAAGGTAAAGAGTTTATCGTAAACTCACAAACTGCCGAGTTGAATGAAACCCTTCGCGATCTTATCGGGAAAAATCCCCACGAAGCTAGATTCTTTGTGCGCCCCTTAAACTCAAAAGACTACGAACTTTCTGGCAAGATCAAAACGAAACTAGCTGAGACTTGCTCACGTTGTGGCTTAGATATTCAGCTTGATATTGACTCTGATTTTCGTGAGATCTTAATCCCTAAACAAATCGATACTCGCACTGGCAAGTACGCAAAGCCCAACCATATTTCTGACGTTGAAGCAGAGGGCCCTGATGTCTCTGAGTACTCAGGAAACTCCTTCGACATGGGCGAATACCTCCACGAAGTCGTGGCTCTTGCCGCGCCGTACAATCCGGTAGGACCTGAAAACGAAAAAGGTGATTGCAGTATCTGCGAAATGCCCGTCAGAGGCCGTTCTTTTGGATATGATGAAGAAATGCCAGAAGATATGCAAAAGAAGCCATTTGCTGCTCTAAAGAACTTGAAATTGAATTAAAGACTTGATTTTCGCCGGTCTTTAGATAAATTAACGGACTTTGTTAATCTGAGTTATTTTTAAAGAGGTTCAAAATGCCAACTCCTAAGAAAAAAACATCTCGCTCTAAACGTGATATGCGCCGTTCACATGATGCTATCTCTGCACCAGGTCTTGCTGTAGACAAAAAATCAGGTGAGCTTGTTCGCCCACACCGTGCACACAAAGGTGCTGATGGTGCCCTTTATTACAAGGGTAAACAAATTAGTGCAGCAAAGAACTAATTGGATTTAGTTCAAACATAGGATTCTCCATGGCTGGAATTTATCGCTCCCGGATTGCTGGAACTGGCTCATTCTTGCCAGAAAAAGTTTTAACGAACGCCGATCTAGAAAAAATGGTCGATACAAACGACCAGTGGATTGTCGAGAGAACCGGGATCGAAAGAAGACACATAGCTGCTGAAGGCGAGGCCTGTTCGGACCTCGCTTTTCGTGCTTCCCAAATGGCTCTCAAAGACGCCAATCTCACCGCTCAAGACTTAGATATGATTATTGTGGCCACAGTGTCAGGGGATCAAGTAATGCCCTCAACTGCTTGCGTGCTACAGTCTCGTCTTGGCGCCAAGAATGTGATGGCCTTTGATTTGTCTGCTGCTTGCAGTGGGTTTGTGTACGGATTATCTGTTGCTGATCAATTCATCCGCACAGGTGTCTATAAAAATATTCTCGTCATCGGCGCTGAAGTTCTTCATCCCTATGTGAACTATAAAGATCGTGATACCTGCATTCTTTTTGGTGACGGAGCTGGGGCTTGGATTATAAGTCGCGCAGATGAATCTGATAAAAATATTATCCATTCATCTCACTGCCATGCTGAAGGATCACTAGGAGATTTGTTTGTTCTTCCTGCTGGAGGATCTAAACTACCATTCTCACAATCTGTTTTAGACAACAATCAGCAGTACATGACCATGAAAGGTCGTGAAATCTTCAAAAATGCAGTGCGCACAATGTCTCACGCTTGCCAAGAAGCTCTTGATGCCAACAAAATGCAAGCTCAAGATATTGATTGGATTATTCCCCACCAAGCAAATAAAAGAATTATCGAAGCTGTGGCTGATCACTTCAAAGTGCCAATTGAAAAAGTGATTATTCGCCTACAAGAAACTGGAAATACATCTGCTGCCTCAATTCCTCTTGCTTTTGAAATGGCAAAACAAGAAGGCAAAATTCAGCGAGGACAAAATATTCTTCTAACTGCCTTCGGCGCAGGATTGACCTCTGGCAGTTTACTTATGAGGTATTAAATGATTAGTTTAATTTTTCCTGGTCAAGGAAGTCAGCAGCCTACAATGGGTCGCTTTCTTTTTGATAACTTCTCAATTGCAAAAGAAACTTTTCAAGAGGCTTCCGACGCCATCGGTGTTGATCTTAAAAAATTGTGTTTTGAAGGTAGCGAAGCAGATCTAGCTCTGACCGAAAATACTCAACCCGCACTTCTCACTGTTTCAACAGCAACTCAAAGAGTCTTAAACAAAGAATACCAGATCAAAGCAACCTCCGCTGCCGGCCATTCCATTGGTGAGTATGCGGCTTTGGTAGCAGCTGGTGTTATAGATTTTTATAAAGCTACTCAAGCTGTTCGCATCCGCGGACAAGCTATGCAAAGCGCAGTGCCTCTTGGTCAAGGCGGAATGTTTGCAGTGCTAGGTCTTGAGCCCCAACAAATTCAAGAGCTCTGCTTGTGGACAGTTAAAAATTCAGGTCACTCCCCTGTAGAGCCAGCTAACTTTAACTGCCCTGGGCAGATTGTTATTAGTGGTTCGCAAAAAGCATTAACGTGGCTCAAAGAAAATTTCAGTGCAGAAAAAATTTGGGGAGAAAATGCTCCAAAACGCGCAAAGTTGATTCCACTTTCTGTTTCAGCACCTTTTCACTGCTCAATGATGAAACCAGCAGAAGACAAAATGCGTTTGGTCTTGAGCGAAATGGAATTTAAAACTCCGCAATTTCCTATCTTGCAGAATTTCGTTGCCGATTATGTAACGGAGCCAGAAAAGTTACGTGAGAACCTTATTCGACAGGTTTCTGCTCCTGTTTTATGGACGCAGAGCTTTGAAAAAGCAGCAACTCAAGGGGAAAGAACTTTTATCGAATGCGGTCATGGTAAAGTTCTCAATGGTTTATTAAAAAAGATCCATAATGAGTTTCAAGTGATGAATACAAATTCAATGGAAGATCTTAAAATTATTGAGGATTTTTTGAAAACTTCGCGTCAATAAATTTCCTTGAGTATTCCTCAGAGTTCAGCAAGAGTGTGTGAGAAACAACACAGGGTACGACAGAAGATTAGAGGATGAATATGCAGTCAAAATCTTTAGCAGGCAAAAAAATCGTAGTCACTGGTGGTAGCCGTGGCATCGGCTCTTCTATTGTCAAACTTCTTGCTGAAGAAGGTGCTGAAGTTGCTTTTACTTATTCTTCTCGTGAAGACGCCGCCAAACAGGTTGTTGAAGGCTTAGCAGGTCGTGGTCATTTCTACGTCAAAATGGATATCTCATCAGAAGAGTCCATCAATACTGCAGTCGAACATATTTTAGAAAAATGGCCCGAAGTTGATGGCGTGGTCAACAACGCAGGAATCACTAAAGACACATTACTTATGCGGATGAAAGCAGAAGATTTTGATTCTGTTATTAACACAAACCTTAGAGGAACTTTTTTAGTCACTAAGGCTTTTACCAAGCCCATGATGAAAGCTCGTAAAGGTTCCATCGTAAATATCACTTCAGTCATTGGACAAACTGGAAATGCTGGGCAAGCCAATTACGCCGCTTCTAAAGCTGGCACAGTAGCTTTTTCAAAATCTGTAGCCCAAGAACTTGCTAGTCGTAACGTTCGCATCAACTGTGTAGCGCCAGGTTTTATTGGCACTGAAATGACAGAAGTCTTGAGTGACGAAGTAAAAGCTAAGATTTTAGAAAAAATACCTCTCGGCAAAATTGGTGATGGCAGCGATGTTGCCCAAGCTGTGAGATTTTTATTAAGTGATGAATCAAAATATATCACTGGTCACACCTTAAGTGTGAACGGTGGAATGTTTATGGATTAATTTTAAAAAATAATTTGTGACTTACTAAGGAGGAACTACATGAGTCCAAAAGTGAAAGATATCATCGTTGAGCAACTTGGCGTTGACCCAGAAAAAGTGAAGCCAGAAGCTTCTTTTATTGATGATTTGGGTGCAGACAGCCTTGATATCGTTGAACTAGTAATGGCAATGGAAGAAGAGTTTGACCTCGAAATTCCAGATGAAGATGCTGAAAAACTTAAGACTGTAAAAGACGTTGCTGACTACTTAGCAGCTAAAGGCAAAGTCTAGGATTTATATGAATCAGTTCGAACGTCCCGCTAAAACTCAGAGAAGAGTTGTTGTGACTGGGGTGGGTGCAGTAACTCCCCTCGGGAACACAATGGAAGAGTCATGGAAAAAGGCTCTGGAGGGGCAATCAGGGATTGCAAAGATCACACGATTCGATGCAACTCCTTTTGATGTGCACTTTGCCGGCGAAGTAAAAGGGTTTAACCCTGATTTGTACGTGGATAAAAAGGAACAGAAAAAAATGGAACCTTTTATTCACTACTCAATCGCTAGTGCAAAGATGGCGTTGGAAAACGCCAAACTCACCATCACTCCTGAGATGGGACCTCGAGCTGGAGTCATCATTGGCGTTGGAATGGGAGGTCTTCCTCTCATAGAAGAACAACATCAAAAAATGGTCGAAAAAGGACCAGGTCGTATCAGTCCATTTTTTATCCCTGCTGTCATTACAAACTTAGCCGCAGGGCAAGTGAGTATCGTGACTGGCGCTCAAGGTGTTAACTACTCTGTTACTTCAGCTTGTGCTTCTGGCGCTCATTCTATTGGTGAAGCCACTCGCTACATTCGCGATGGCCTAGCAGATGTTATGATTGCTGGCGGAGCTGAATCCACAGTTTGTGGCTTGGGTATTGGCGGTTTTGCAGCGATGCGAGCTCTCTCTACCCGCAACGATGCTCCTGAAAAAGCATCTCGCCCTTGGGATAAAGATCGCGATGGATTTGTTTTAGCTGAAGGAGCTGCTGTTTTAATTCTTGAGGATTTAGAACATGCTCTGAAGCGCAATGCACCTATACTCTGCGAAGTCACTGGATATGGCTCCTCAGCGGATGCTTATCATATGACATCTCCTGCTCCTGAAGGAGCTGGCGGCGGCAGAGCTATGAAGTTGGCTTTAGAAGACGCACAACTGCAACCACATCAAATCAATTATATTAATGCTCACGGTACAAGCACTCCCGTCGGAGATGGCTTAGAAACAGCTGCCATTAAAACTCTCTTTGGAGCTCATGCTAAGAACGGCCTCATGGTCTCTAGCACGAAATCCATGATGGGCCACGCCCTTGGTGCTGCTGGAGCTATCGAAGCTGCTTTCTGTGTGATGGCTCTCCGTGATCAAAAAGTTCCACCGACGATCAATCTCGACAATCCAAGCGAAGATTGTGATTTGGATTATGTTCCACACAAAGCCCGCAGCTGTGAGTTACAGCATGTGCTCAACAACAGCTTTGGTTTTGGTGGCACCAATGCCTGTTTGGTGCTCTCGCAGTATAAATAAAAATCATTTGGTGTCCTGCCCCTGACTTGTTAGCATGGCTTATCTCAGGGGTAGAATTACATGATCATCTACATTGCTTCCGACCACGCAGGATACAATCTCAAAAAACAACTCATTGAGGATTTTCCTAACATTGAATGGAAAGATTTAGGTCCACAGAGTGTTGAATCCGTGGACTATCCTGACTACGCAGCTCTTGTGACAAAAGAAATCGAAACTGTAGAAAAAGAAAACGCAAAATTAAATCGTCTCGACAGTCTGGATGGCAGAGCTCTGGGGGTTTTGATTTGCGGCTCTGGACAAGGGATGGCAATTCGAGCAAATCGCTCTCCCTATGTTCGCGCAGCTTTATGCTGGAGCACAGAAGTAGTTTCATTGGCTCGTGAACACAATAACGCAAATGTATTATGTATGGGAGCCATACTTATCTCCACAGAAACAGCTGCGGAAATATTAAAGACTTTTTTAACCACCCGCTTTGCTGGTGGACGCCACTTGCCCCGAGTTAAAAAATTATTTTGTGAGGTATAAACTATGAGTTCATTACAACAACAAGATCCTGAAATTTTTAAAGCCATTCAACTTGAAAACGAGCGCCAGGAGTTTGGACTCGAAATGATTGCTTCTGAAAATTATGCTTCGCCGGCAGTGATGGCGGCTCAAGGCAGTGTTCTTACGAATAAGTATGCTGAGGGTTACCCTGGCAAACGTTATTATGGCGGTTGCACTCACGTCGACACTGTGGAGTCTTTAGCTATCGAAAGACTCAAAGCACTTTACGGAGTCTCCTTTGCTAACGTTCAACCTCACTCTGGGTCTCAAGCCAACATGGCTGTTTACTTAGCTGCATGTAAAGCTGGAGATGTTATCTTAGGAATGGATCTTTCCAACGGTGGCCACCTCACCCATGGTTCTCCAGTTAATTTTTCAGGAATTCTATTTAAAGCTGCATCTTACAAACTCGACCCAGTAACAGGACTGCTGAACTACGATACAATTTTGCAAACAGCTAAAGAGGTTAAACCAAAACTCTTGATTGCAGGCTACTCCGCGTATCCAAGACTGCTTGATTTTGCTAAATTTAGAGAGATCGCAGATGCCGTAGGTGCTGAGCTACTTGTGGATATGGCGCACTTCTCTGGCCTTGTTGCTGGTGGTGTTCATCCAACACCTGTGGGTTATGCTGACTATATCACAAGTACCACCCACAAAACTTTACGTGGCCCACGGGGTGGAATCATCATGACCAACAACGAAGAAAAAGCCAAGTTAATGAACTCTAAGATTTTCCCTGGAATTCAAGGTGGTCCCCTTGAACATATCATTGCGGCAAAAGCTGTGGCCTTCAAAGAAGCACTTCAGCCAGAGTTTAAAACATACTCTCAAAGAGTGGTTAATAACGCCAAGGCACTGTCTGAATCACTTCTTAGCTTAGGCTACAATTTAGTTACCGGTGGCACCGACAATCATTTACTCTTGTTAGATCTAAGTGAAACACCTATCACTGGCAAACAGGCTGAGATTTCTTTAGATGAAGCTGGAATCACCGTAAACAAAAACACGGTTCCCAACGAAAAACGCTCGCCCTTTGTGACAAGTGGAATCCGTATTGGGACTCCAGCTCTTACAACTCGTGGTATGGGTCCAGCAGAAATGCAAAAAATTGCCAAGTGGATCGATCGTGTACTTAAAAATATCGATAATTTAGAGGAAAAACACAAAGTTCATAATGAAGTAAAAGAGCTCTGTCGCAGTTTTCCGATTTATCTTAAGTAGTGTTGTTTTTACTCCACAAATGCTGCTTCTAAAAACTAGACTTTTTGCAGTTAGCCTTGAGAATTCAAGGTTTTAGAAGTAGCATTTAAGTAATGAAATTGAGTTATAAAGCTACTCTGCTTATTTTAGTTTCTGCATTCCTAGGTTCTTGCACAACCTTTCACACTCCGCTTTCGAGAGAGCTGACAACTCGTCGTTCTGCAAAACCGGCAGTGGCTGCAACTGAGAGTAAAATAACTTCCGAAGATATTCAGATGGATTTTAAGCCCAAGAAGATTACCTTCGACTGGCCAGTAGACGATGCGCGTTTGACTCGTGGTTTTTTACCTAACAAACGAAGACCTCATCTGGGACTCGATTTAGCTGCTCCCCGGGGCACTCCTATACTAGCCTCTAAGGGTGGCACTATTATCTACACCGGTAAAGAGTTTCGAGGTTTTGGTAAAATGGTCCTCATTGAGTCTGGCGATGGTTGGGCCACACTTTATGCTCATTTAGATAAGATTTTAGTTTCTGAAGGACAAGTCGTCCATCAAGGTGAAGTTTTAGGTCATATGGGCCGTACCGGCCGCGCAACAGGAGTGCATTTGCACTTTGAAATCAGAAAGTTAAGAGGACCTGTTGATCCTCTTCCTTTACTTCCTAATGGAAACAAAATCGCAAAATTAATGGCGCAGAACTAAGGTTCGACGCAATTTACTGGATGCAACTCCAAATTTGAATCTAAGAAAAGACCAACAAACCAGCCATTTTCTTCGAGTAAAAGTACCCGTTCAGTTCCATTAAGTGTATTGGACAATAAAATATATCCTTCTACAACATCCTCACGAGTGATTTTAGTAGCTGAGACTGTGTCATCGACAAACTGCAAATAAAGATCAGCTTCGTCAGAATAAGCTTCTCGATCTGACCAAATTTGCAAACTTTCGATATCTTGATGAACAGGTGCTGTGCAATACAAAATAAGCTCATAGGTTGCAAAAGCTTTACTAGAAAATAAGCTTGCGACAACTAATGATAAACTGATTAATAGATTTCTAAAGGCCATGGACTTCTCCTTATGGGGCGCAACCTAATCACAAGCTTGTCACTTGTCACTTAAAAACAAAAAAGCCAAGGTTTTAACGCCTTGGCTTTTTACTTTTAATCTAAATCAAATCTTAAAGATTGATTGTTGCTGAAAGAGCTACGTTAGTTCTTTCTGCTCTGATCTCTTCTGGAGAGAACTGGATATTTGGATAAAGATAAATATCACGTGTCATAGAGATACCAAGACCAACTGATTGATAAGTTGGTTGAGTGATCCAACCACTCTCTTCAGAAGTTGGTGTAGAAATAAGGTTATCGTAATTGAAGTAACCAAATACTGTTCTGAAGGAGTAAGTGTCGTTAAATGCATACTCAGCAAATGGATATACACCTAAGTAATATGCCATCTGTTGCGCACCAGTAGCAGCTGCATAAGCATTATCAAGCTTACCACTGTAGATACCTGCACCAATAGAAACAGCCACACCTGCTTGCCAGCTAGACTCACCTAAATCAGCTAATACAGTTTGGCTCAAATCAATCACACCAATTGATTTATCAAGCTTGATACCATCTTGGTCTGTTGTGATGTTAGCAGACATGTCTGTAGCCATCTGCAAGCCAAAAGCTTTGTAACCACGGCTCCAACCAAGAGTTACACCAGAAACGTCAAAGCGCTCTCTCGTGCCGAACTCAGAACCACGTGGATCAGCAAACTCATTACGAGTCAAATCACCCTGAAGTGGATTTAAAATAGATACACCAGTAGTTAAGTACAAGCTGTCGCGCTCAGAAGCACGGTAGTTAATACCCACAGAGCCACCTAAAGCAGCCAAGCCTGGAGTTGAACCTACAGAAGCTTGGTAGTTTGGTCGAACGCCATCTAGAGGTTTTTCAATTGATCCACCATTGTAAGCAAGAGTGCTTCTGAAAGACCATTTAGACTTAGAACCTAAAGTCGCACGCATGCGTGCATTTGTGATCTCATCATCAATGTCTTTCTTCTGTTCATCTTTATTTTGAACATCAGATACATTTACAGTTGAAGTTGTTGCTGCTTGTTCTTCTTGTGCCTGAGCTACAGAAACAAAACCAGCAAGGACTAAAGAAACGATTAGAGTGTTTTTCACTTATTTATCCCCTTTTATTATCTTAATCTTATAAATTGATATTTGTTGAAAGTGCTACGTTTGTACGCTCAGGTCTTGCGTCCTCAGGAACAAACTGGATGTTTGGATACAAATAAATATCACGAGTTACAGAGATACCGATACCAACTGATTGGTAAGGAGTTAAACGAACTGTCTTCTCGTCGTTGTAATTGTCTTTCATGTAGTGAACGTATTGGAAGTAACCAAACACTGTGCGGAAAGAAAGCTTGTCAGTGAATGTGTACTCCGCAAATGGGAAAGCACCGAAGCCATAAGCATCTTGCTGATAACCAATTTGATAGTAAATGTCTTCCATCTTACCGTTGTAAGCAGTGGCATCAACACTCAAAGAAACACCAGCAGACAAATTAGAAGTCCCTAAATCTGCTAAAACTGTTTGCCCTAAAGAGAAGTTACCAGTGGCATTGTACAACTCAGTTGCATCTTCTGTTGTGTAATGAGAATAACCAGCACTTGAAATCATTTGAATACCAAACGCTTTATAACCACGGCTCCAACTCAAGCTTGGATTTGAAACATCCAAACGATTTTTAGTCTTTCCGTTCTGTGCTTTGCGAGGATCTTCAAATTTATCACGAGTCAAATCACCATGGAATGGGTTAGACATAACCAAACCAACGCCAAGAGAAAGATTATCTCTTTTAGTCATTCTATAATTTACGCCTACAGAACCAGAGATTGAAGTCAATGCTTCAGCATTAGCCGAAGCTCTGTAGTTAGGTCTAATTTTATCGAACGGTTTTTCTAAAGACCCACCATTATAACCAAGGGAGCTCTTAAATGAAAAAGCTGACTTAGCACCAAGAGTTGCACGCATGCGAGCATTTGTAATTTCTTGATCAATGTCTTCTTTTTTCTCGTCTTTATTAACAACGTCAGAAACATTGGTAGTAGAAGTAGTTGTTGATTGAGTTTCTTCAGCTTGCGCAACAAAAGAAGCAAAAACTAAAGACATTGCTGTAATTAAACGTAACACGGTTCCCCCTGTGTAATTAAAATCCCCTGGTCCCAAAATAGACCCAGCTGGACCTAGAGCAATCACCATGCCACTACTTTGGTCTTGGATCAATACCAAATCTTAACTAAAATATGATAATTTTTTATATTAATCTCTAATGGTTTCAATAACTTAATTGTAACGCATATCGTTATTTACCGTGAAATAATTGCTTCAATTACAATGTAAAATAGAGCCGGTTTGGCTCTATTTTGAAGTTTTACTCTAGGAGTTCAGCCTTATTTAGTTAACAGAATCCCGATCATCGTGTTGGTATCATACCAAGTGCTTCCATAGAAAGGGACAAATCCAGAACCCGAAATCCATTGATAGGTATCTTGTGAGCTGTCTGCAAAGTATTTCATGACTCCAGCTTGCATCACCGGTGTTTGCGCTTTGTAGGCTGTCAGCATCACAAAATACAAATCACATGATGCATTTGAACACATGGTGTTTACGTAGACGCTATAACCACCAATATTCATTGGGGAACTCGAAGCCACCTCTTGTGTGCCCGAATGAGTGGTACTAATATCCAGAGCCGTATCATTTAAAATAATTGTCGATGTGACTTTGACTGAACCCGAACTGCCTTGCTTCTGGATGTTGATCACATCAAGATTTTTAAGACCATATGATTGTGCATAGTTTGCAGCGGCTTCATTGCGAGAGGAATCTACGGCCCTAGCTCCACTTCCGTTTGTAGAATATCTAGCTTTAAAACTAGAGTCTTTTTTTCCGCACGCCATAATACTCATTGAGATAACTACGACGAGAGAGAGAAGTTTAAACTTTGCCATGTGAGCCTCCTAGATACTAGAGACTGGAGCAAACCCCTTGCCATTATTTTTTTGAAGCAACCCTATGATATCTCAACCGAATCTCACCTTGAGACAAAACCTGCTAAAATCAATACAACAATAAAGGGCGCTTTTCAGCGCCCTGATGTCAAAAATATTAACACTAGCTAAGATAAAATTAAGAGCAAATTTTCTTAAATAGTTTGATCAAGAATTTCTTCTAGAGTTTTGATTTCTTGCTCTGATTCCATGAGAAGTCGTTCCTGTTTGATATCTCTCACTTCTAATTCGTAATTCACGATGATATCCTGATTGAGAGGCACTAACTTTACCTGAGCAAAAGCCGCTGTTAATCCTGCATTGATACCAATATTAAGAGTCGCTGGTGGAGGAAAAACTCCATTGAACTCCCCCATTCTAATGCCATTCTCGTTCTTTAAGCGAGTGTAACCAGCACCAATAATCACCACTCCGAGATTCCAAGCGCTCCCTTTGTATTCACCAAAAAGGTCTGCTACCGTCTGTCCTGAAAAGTTAGAAAAACTATTGGTCTTAACATCCACATCGCTTTTAAAGGACTTTTCATAACTAGCAATGATACCTTGTTGCTTAGCTTCTATTTGAATTGGAATTTGTATTGTGCGGGTTAATAGATACAATTTGCCAGATTCAACTATATTATAAATAGGATTTGCCCTATCTAATCTTCTTTTATCGATCAGCGGGGTATGTTCTTTGATTTCAATTGAGTAAAAACCTTGATCATTCTTTGCTATGCTGATGGTGCGATTTTTTACGGGAATATGCTCTTGACCAGCCGGGAGTTTTGCTACCACTTACTGTGTTAATAAATCCTGCGCAAGTAATTTGAGCGTTGGCTGAAAAG
>JBKHVM010000054.1:0-15953 GCA_046570065.1 Bdellovibrionia bacterium | reverse complement strand
ACGCCGGAACCGGCGCCGATGATATCATAAATGCTGGTCTAGTTTTTGGGAAAACCACCTCTGCGTCATAAAGACCCATAAAAAGATTTGCGTCTCTTTAGGCAAACTTTTGATTGCGCTTGCTCTTTGAGGGGGCTCGCTTTGATGAGGTCTTTCTTGTTGGAGCCTTTCTTTTTTTAGGAGCAGCTTTAGGGGTTTCGTCAGTTGACTTTCCTTTATGGCCCCGCTTTGCCTTGATCTCATTAGGATCATCAGCCAAAAAGACTCGCTCCACAGCGACTTCATTTAAGAAGAGCAAATCGCCGCTAGCAAGCTGACCTAAGCGCAAACGCCCAACAGCCACACGTTGGAGCTTGAGGACGTCAAAGCCAATTTTAGCGAACATCTGACGAATTTGGCGGTTCTTACCTTCAGTGATCACAATCTTGTACCACTCGTACTTTTCAGATTTCTTTTCGCCAGGAGGGCGAATCTTTTCTAAATGTTTAGCAGCAACTTTACCGCCTTCAATAGTTACACCTTTGAGGAGCTTATCTAACTTGTGTTGCTCTGGTTGCCCGTCGATTTTCACTAAATATGTTTTAGTAACTTCAAGTTTTGGATGCATGACTTTGTTTGCAAACTCACCATCGTTAGTGAGTAGCAAGAGGCCTTCGGAGTCGTAATCGAGACGGCCAACAGGGAAAACACGATAAGGGACCTTTTCGAGGTAGTGCGATACACAAGGTCTCTCGAGCGGATCTTCCATGGTTGTGAGGACCCCTTTGGGTTTATTGAACATCACATAAATTTTGGGTGTGGGCTTTTTAAGAGGTTTGCCATCAACGACAACTTTGTCGACTTGGGGGTCAACTCGCACTCCGAGCTCGTAAACACGTTTCCCATTAACAGTAACATGACCTTCTTCGATGAGTTTATCAGCAGCTCTTCGAGAAGCGAGACCGCTTTCAGCAATTAATTTGTTAAGTCGAATTTTTGTATCGGCATTATTTTTAAGCATTCTTCGCTCTCCTCAATCGTTTTTCGTGCAGGACGGATCGATTCGTCTCCAGCGCGATAAAAGTTGGAGTTTGTCGAGACAGCCTGACTGGCATGGCGAAGGTCTTTTACCAATAATCCTAAGAGCTTGTCACCAATGAACACATTCTCTAGGGCAGTTTCGGCCTTGGTTAAGGCTAAATGGCTCCATTTGCTTGCCTCTTGGTCCCCTTGGCGAATCAAATTTGTAGTTCTTTCAAGTTCACTGACGATTTCTTGGTAATAGGGGTCAGATTTGCGATCTATAAAAAACTGTTCAATGCGTTTGATGGGGAAAAGAACGCGTGGTTGTTCTGATAATAGCTCGTTTTTAAGCTCTAAGAGTTTTTGGAAGACGTACCCACGGATTACCAAACCGTGTAGGCGATTGGCTTTTACAGTAAAGTGGGCTGTGATATAAGGGGCCACTTCAAGCTTCTGCAGAACACCTTCTTTGAGCTCCAAATCAGCAGAGTAGTGTAAAACCAAGTCGGTTCTTAACGGCTCGATGTGCCCACCACGGATGGTGCACTTTTTATCAAAAGTAAAAATATCTAAAGAACGATCAGTTTTTAAAACCAAGGCGATCACTCTGCGGTTTTGATCTGATAAGGTCCGAATTTTACAATCTGAAGGATATTGCCTTTTTAAGTAGCTTTCACTGATTTTCAAAAGGTCGGCAAAATGCTCTATTTCGATAACTTGCTGATCTTGAGGAAAATCAATCTCAGTTAAATCAATTCTCTGTTGATAAAAAGAATTGAAGTTTTCGAGGAGGAACTTAACTTCGTGGCCTAGTTGAGACTTGTTAGCAGCCCAATGAGGATAATCAAGGCAGTAAATGAAGAACTTTTCAATGAGTTCAGGTGTTAAATTCTCTTCTGGAAGAGCAAAACCTTTTAGAAAATTATAAAAGGCCAACCGCGCCGGAGTATTTTGCGGATTCAAATCAGAGATAAATTTGATTAATTGTGCAACCTTCAACATAATATTAATCCCACATTATGAATGTTTGATATTTGTGTCCAGAGAAATTATTCTTATTAAAGAGATTCAAAAATTTGAGAGGGGCTAGAATGCATAAAGAGATCAATCCAGAGTTATTCGGCGAGAGAATTGTCGCAAAAAATCCTGTAGCCACAGCAACTCCTCCGGGCGGAGCGCTTGACCAGCAGGTGCTTCAGCAGGAGCGACAAATTGCAGACTTGCGAAAGCAAAATCATATGCTGGCTGAGCAGCTCAATAAGGTGATTGCCACCCTGAATGAACATATGAAGAATTCAGGACTTAAACTTGAGAGAACGACACAGGGGCTCACTCGTCTCGAGCAAAGTCATAATGGAATGGTGCAAGAAACTGCCCAGAAGCTAGGTCAACTCAATCAAAGATTTCAAGAGCGCAAAGCCATTGATCAGAAAATTCAAGAAATGGTGGATCGTCATAACAACGTTATTAAGAGCTTTGAGGTTCGGATGAACCATATGCAGAAGTTACTTTCTGAAAAAGAAAATCAAGCTCAGGCCGCCTTGACGGCGCTGAATGATGCAAAAATGGAAATTGCTCGCCTAAAGAGGCTCTAAGGCTTTTTCCATCCTTTTAACAAAGGGCAAAGCTTCTTCGAATTGAGTGAGGGTTAGTGTTTCGAGCCATTGACCCTCTCTCGAGAGAAAAATAAACGTCGGCAGTCCTTGAATTCCATATTTCTTTTTGAGCTCTTTGAGCTTTTCTGAATCCTTAGTGGCATCAAATTTTATCATTACAAAGTTTTGAGCTAAAGCTTGGACACGAGGGTGTGGGAAAGTCTTTTCAAGCATTTCATGACAAGCAGCACACCACTCAGCCCAAAAGTCTATCAGCACAGGTTTGTTTTGCGCTTTAGCTTCAGCAATTAACTCTTCTGAGTATGGTTGCCAGTTGATACTCTCGATTTGATTAATAGCTGCCTTTCCTTGCAGTGCTTGATTGAGAGTGGGGCGCAGATCTAAAATACCAAGAGCAGTATAAGCCATTCCTAAAAATAGCAAGGCTTGCAAGAACCCTTTGCGTAAAGATTGGATTGGAGATCCCTTGGGCTGGATAAAAGCTCCATAAATAGAGGCAATGGCGATGAGAGCAATTCCCAAAGTGAAATCAAACCATCTTGTGGGGATCAAGAGGTCTAAGTAATAGAAAAATGCAGAAAGCATCAAACTACCTAAGACAAACTTAGAAACCTCGAGCCAAGGTCCTGAGCGTGGGAGTTTTTTGACCAACTGATTTGAAAGGCCTAGAACAATAAAAATCATCCCCATGCCAATTGCAAAGGTAAAGAGAAGGATGAAGCCCTTAAATAAATCTTTTGTTGAGGCCACATAAGTTAAAATGGCAACAAGGACTGGTCCAACACAAGGACTGGCCACAATTCCGGCAAAGAGGCCGGTCAAATAAGTACCAACGAAGCCACCGCTATTTTTTTTGTTGCCGAGATTGTTGCGAATAAAAGCTGGAACTTGGATTTCAAAAAGACCATACATCGAAAGTGCCATAGCTAAAAATATGAAGCAGATCACACTCAGTACAATGGGGTTACCGAGGCTTGCGCCAAAGAGCCCACCAGTTGATGCGGCGATAAGACCTAAGATGGAGTAGGTAGTGGCAATTCCATGTACGTAAACAACACTATGAGCGAAGTTCTGCAAGCGAGATCTTTTTTCGGAGTTGTTACCTAAAACAGCAAGGGTAATGGGGATCATCGGAAAAATGCAGGGAGTAAAGCTGGTAAAAATACCTGCGATAAAGACAAAGATGAGAGCTGGTAGAAGTCCACTAGAGAGGTATTCTTTAAATGACTCTAAACTTAAAAATGGAGGGCGCTCCGAAGAGGTGCCAGAAGTAGGTGCAATTTCGGCGGCAGTAGTAACGGCAGGTGCGCCAATGAGTTCTACTGGTACTTTAAAGACTCGAGGAGTGGGAAAGAGACAGAACTCATCAGAGCAAGCTTGATACATCAATTCAATTTCTAAAAACTTTGCGGGTTGTTTGAATTCAAGTGGAGCTTCGAGGGTCGCTTGCAGTTGAGCCTTGTCTTTCATTCCTCTGCGCGTTTTTTTTGAAAATTTATCATACCACTCAATTATTGGATCAATCTGTGGTGATGAAATTTTAAAACCAGCAGGGGAGAGCACCTGCAACTTAAATTCTTCTTCGTAAGCATGAAATCCTTTGGGCAGGGACAGTTCCATTTTGAGTGTCGCTCCTTGCCCTGAACTTAGGGATGTTGGAGCTAGACTTTGTGTGGTGAGAAGAGGGTCATCTAAATTGATTTCATTAGAAAATGCCGGCGGATAGAGGAAAAAAAGAAAAGCAAAAATAGAGAATAATAGTGTGTGCTTCATGAGACTAATATATACCAGATTTGGCTCTAGACCAAGTGACAGAAAGCATAAGCCAGACTTAATTCCTTAGAGCATCATTCCGATACCGAATCTTGAAGAGGTACACTCATGGGATTTGTAGGTATATTGGTAGTTTTTGCGATGGTGTTCGGTGGTTATATAATCGCCGGTGGTAAGATGGGAGTTATCATCTCAGCTGCTCCTATCGAATTGATGATTATCGGTGGTGCGGCACTTGGAGCTTACCTTTTAGCGAACCCTATGAAAACCATCAAAATGGGTTTCAGTTTGGGAATTAAAGCTCTTACAGCAAAGGGGCCACAGAAGAGTGATTACTTAGAACTGTTGCAAATGATGTTTCAACTCTTTCAGGTTTTTCGTAAAGAGGGTCCTCAAGGTGTTGAAAAACATATCGAGAATCCAGAGCAGTCTGAAATCTTTAAAGCTTACCCTTCATTTATGCACAATCATCACGCGGTTCACTTTTTGTGTGATACGATGAAGATCACGCTCTCCGCAGAGCTTTCTCAGTATGATGTTGATGATCTTTTGACTTCTGACATTAAGGCGATTCACAAAGAAGAACACTTGGCTCAACACGCAGTGCAAGCTGTGGCTGATGGCTTTCCTGGGTTGGGTATCGTTGCGGCAGTTTTAGGTATCGTAAAAACCATGGCTTACCTTACACACGGGGTTGAAAAAATCGGGGCTCTCGTTGCAGCAGCTCTTGTTGGAACCATGTTAGGGGTTTTTGGTGCTTACGGATTAGTAGGTCCAATTGCAACAAAGATGGCAGCTGATATCGATGCTGAAGGACAGTATTTAGAAGCTATTAAAGCAGCAATGATTGCTTTGCAAAGAGGAGCGCCACCACTTGTGTGTGTAGAGTTTGCTCGCAGATCGATCACTCCAGAGGAGCGTCCATCATTTGAAGAGATGGATAAAGCAACAAAAGAAATTAAAAAAGCAGCATAATAAGGTAGTTACTCATGGCAGAGAAAAAACCGATGATCGTAATCAAAAAAATCAACGTGGTGGCAGCAGGCCATCACGGTGGTGCTTGGAAAGTTGCATTTGCTGACTTTATGACAGCGATGATGGCTTTCTTTCTTGTGATGTGGCTTTTGGGTCAATCTGAAGAGACTAAAAAAGCGATCTCCGATTATTTTTCGACACCTTCTATTATTGAGTACAATTATCAAAACTATGGTGCAGAGATTACACTTGAAAAATTATTTTTAGATTTAGTAAATGAACCTCTCAAAGCATTTCAATCCTTTATGGAGCCCATGGACAAGTCACCAAACTTGTTAGATATGGGTTCAGCAAAAGTTGTGGCTGCTTATTTAGCGGATCAAATGCGAGATGTAGCAAAGAATGTATCCGTCACTCCTGATGGTTTTGAGTTTGATATCCCAGATAACTTACTATTTGAAAGAGGCACAAGCACACCAACAGCTCAGTTTGTTCCAGTAATGGATAAATTGCGTGGCGTTGTGACCGGCCTAAAAGATGCTGAAGTTAGGCTCGAAGTAGCAATGTTCACTCAAGCTGTAGCAGATCAAAACCCTCAGTCTGCTTTAAAGATAGCTACGGAGAGGTTGGATATCGTTAGAAATAAAGTTGCCGCATCTCTAGAAAACGCCACAGTTGATGTTAAAGGGACTACTAATATTCGTGAGAAAAAAGGCGAAGCTGATCCTAATAAATTGATAGGATTGGTGCGAGTGAAGATTCTGCAAAAAGAGCTGACATCAGATGGTAAAAAGCCAAGAAAGTTAGATGGATTTTTTGGTGGAAAAGTAGATATGAAAACTTACGAGAGTTTGATTGAGCAAGTTAATTATCGTGAGCAAGAAAATGCGCGACGTATGGAAGAAATTGGCGCTGCTCTTAATGAAATGAAGAAAGAAGCGCAAATTGATACTGGCTTGCCTCCGAGTCAAGATGCGGTTGCTGAGTAACTAAAAACTTGTTCTTGCGCCAACAAAAAACTGCGTTCCGCCACGTGAA
The DNA here is from genome assembly GCA_046570065.1 of Bdellovibrionia bacterium. GTDB lineage: Bacteria > Bdellovibrionota > Bdellovibrionia > Bdellovibrionales > Bdellovibrionaceae > JBKHVM01. The sequence goes on along the minus strand of JBKHVM010000054.1, from coordinate 9,549 downwards.
AAGTAATTTTCGGTGGCGTAATTTAGACCTAGGATACCCTGGATTTGTTGACCCACATAAATTAGATCAGCACCACCTTCAATAAAACTATTGTAGTCATCTGACTTAACATCAACATAACCTAATTTAGCATCTAACTCCCAAGTACTACCGAGTTTGAACTTATATAAAAAATTATAATAAGAAGCTGAATCGCCAGTGCCTTCCCAATTAGAAAGACTTTCAAAAGTAGTCTTGAGATCAAAGGTTTGTAAAATAAGCCCAGTGATGGTGCCTTTTCTTTGTTCCGCATCAAAGTACTGCTCGTCGGCAAAGCGTAAACTTAAACTAGAGTTTGCTGAAAATGTAACTTTGATATCACCAGCAAGCTGTAAATTGAGATGAGCACTTTCGCCTTTGTAGCGAACATTGGAACCCCAGAGACCTAAGCGAAATTGAGGACCAAAATTAAACCAAAATGAGCCCTGTAAGGCAGGATCTTGAGTAGTTTGAGTTAAACCTCGACGAACAAAGTTTGAAAGTAAATGTGCATCGCCAGTCATATGGAATGTTGGAGTCTGCCCTCCGCCATCGCTGCTATTTCCGCTGCTTTGAGCCCAAGTCTCAAAAGTAAAAGCGATGAAGATGAAGGAGAGGATTAAAAATCTAAATCTAGAGATTGCACTATGTTGCTTCATTCTGTATTAAATTTGACTTAGGATAATCCAAAACACAAGGCATATTCACTATGTATACAAATCAAACATTACTTTCTGATTTATCCATCGTTGCTTTTGATACAGAGACAAGTGGGGCCTATCCTGTCGGATATGATATTGTGGAGTTTGGGGCCATTAAGTATTACCAAGGTCGAGAAGTCGCAACACTGCAATTTCTCTTTAAGCCTCGCGAACCCATGAGTGATTTTATTATTGGCATACACGGAATCAGCAATGAAATGGTGGAAAATTGTGAATCAATTAGCTCCAAGATTCAGGATATCTACAATTTTTTTAAAGACTCAGTCATTGTAGCTCATCATGCTCCTTTTGATTTAGGTTTTATGGTTTTTGATTTTGAAAGAGCTAATTTGCCTATGCCCTCTGAGGCTGTACTTTGTTCCAGTCTTTTGTCGAGAAAATTAATTCATGAGACTGAGAATCATAAGTTGCAGACATTAGTAAAACATTTTGGTTGGGATGGCGGCAATGCACATCGCGCTTTAGATGATGCTAGGTCTTGTTTGCAGCTTACTTTAGAGTGTTTTAAGAGGTTAGGTCCAGAAGCCACCTTGGAGAAAGCTCAAAAAGTGCAAGAAAAGAAATTGGATTGGAGCAGTTACAGTATTTTGTACTCTAGTGATGGTCATCTTAAAACTTTAGCACAAGCATGTTTGGGGAAAAAACAAGTAGACATGATTTACGAAAAAGGTGGCGGAGGAAGAAATGAAGTAAGGCAAGTTCTTCCGATTGGTCTTGTAAGAAATCCTGACAGCGACTTTCTTCATGCTCACTGCATGAGAGACAATATTGCAAAGAGATTTTATCTAAATAAAATCAAGGATGTCTCCATACGCTTCTAATTTTCTTTTTTGAATGTATCAGGCATTTCCACGACCTGAACTGTTCTTTCCTCTCTGAGTTGGCGTATTTTTTCTTGAATTTGCTCAGCGAGCTCTTCAAGATGTTTGAATTCATCACCGGCTCTCAATTTAAAATGGCGATTCTCACCTTTAATAACATCATCTAAGAACTTTTCAAAAGCATATAATGGTCCTGCGATTCGATGAGAGATAATACGACCGATTAAAAACAAAATAACACAAAAGCCCACGCAGATAGCTGCGTATGTTATAACGTAAGGAATTAAGAACTTATCCATAAGTACTTCGTTGTTTCCTACCAAATTAGAAATGGTTACTTTGATATAGGTGTAAGAGAAAACCAAGCTAATCAAAGTCAGTGAGAGACCAACTCCCATCAGCATAAAACAATATTTTAATTGAAATTTTACGTTGACCCAATACTGTTTGCGAGAATTATTATCTGGCCAAAGTAAATCTCCCTCTTTAATAATCGCGTAAACAATAAAGCCATAACCAACCCACTGAAGGGCATCAGCTAAATTAAAAACAGGGGAAGATAAGCTGGGAGTTCCAAAGGCTATAAAATCAATGACATATCCATGAAAAATGCGATCAGTAACATTCCCCATGATTCCTCCAGTTAAAATAGAAAGGCCCGATCGTAACAATAGAGATTTAAAAGGAATCAAATACTGTAAAATGGCGTAAGTGCAAAGTATAAATGCACCTGCAGTTGATAAGCTAACCACTCGTAAGACTTGTGGTAATTCTGAAAAGAGACCTAGCATAGCCCCGTGATTGTGGTGCAAAACAAAATGTAAAAAGCCAAAACTTTTAATGGAAGTCAGACCGTTTGCCCACTCTTTAGTGGCAAGATCAATGAACCAGACAAAAAACAGCGGGAAAAGTACGATGGACCATTCTTTTTTATTCATAATCATAAGTGTAGCGTTTTGATTTTAAAAGACCATCCTAGACTTGCTGCTTTGGCCAGAGGTCGATAAGATTTGAAAGGATTTCTCTCATTGGAGCTTCTATGATTTCTAATCTGCGATTCATAATAATTCTAGTAGGCACAGTTTTCGTCCTTAATTTTGTATCAGCCAAAGCTTTTGCCACCGTTCCTAAAGGCTTAGAGGAATATTCAAAGATTGCAGATAGAGTTACTAAGAAGTTTAAAATTTCAGAAGATGATATTGGGATGAAGGTTTCGGTGGGGGATGGAGAAGACTCTCATGTGCTCTGGTCCATCAATGCTACAAAAAAAATGATCCCAGCTTCCATTTCAAAAATTATAACGGCCTCAGCTGTGTTGGATGTTTTTCCTCCCGGAACAAAGGTAAAGACTCAACTTTTAATGGATGGAAAAGTTAGCAATAGAAAGCTTAAGGGTAATCTTTATCTAAAAGGTGCTGGTGATCCAGGATTTGTGTCTGAAAATATGTGGTTTTTGGTAAATGATTTTTTGCGAAATGAGATCGATGAAATTGAAGGGGATATCATTGTAGACGACTCTCTATTTGATCAAAAAAGATTTGATGATAGTCGTCAGAGTCAGAGGGTAGATAGAGCTTATGATGCTCCCGTTGGCGCAATGTCTTTTAATTGGAATTCTGTAAATATTTTTGTAAGGCCAGGAACAGTAGGTGAGCCAGCAAAAGTATTTATAGATCCAGTGAATAGCTATATTCAACTCTCCAATCGCAGCAAGACTGTTGCTGGGGCAAGAAATGAACTTATCGCTGATCGTGATCCTATTAAAGGGTCAGATGGAGATAGAGTTATTGTGGGCGGAAAAATTGGAGTAGCGGTAAAAGAGATCACTGTGTTTAAGAATATCACGGAACCGGACTTATGGTCTGGTTACAATTTAAAATCTTTTTTGCAGCAAAGAAATATTTCGCATAAAGGAAAGATTCGAAATGGTGTGACTCCCGCTTCTGCTGATGTTGTTGCGCAAGCAGAATCAAAACCTATCGAAAACATGGTTTCTGATATGAACAAGTTTTCAAATAACTATGTCGCAGAAATGCTGACAAAACTAATGGCAACATCCAGCGAGAAGCCGGCCTCATTGAAGACGGGAGTACAGCTGATAAATAAGCATTTGGAAAGTTTAAAAATTCCTAAGAATGAGTATGAATTCTACAATCCTTCTGGATTAACCAGGGAGAATCAGTTTTCTGCAAATGCGATGTGGATGGTACTCACACATCTTAGAGACGACTTCAGAGTTCAGCCGGAGTTGCTGACCTCCCTGCCAATAGCTGGCGTTGATGGCACGCTGAAAAGACGACTAAAGGGGGAGCCCACGGAGAGATGGATCAGGGCCAAAACTGGTTATCTTAATGATGTTGTTACTCTAGCTGGTTATGCTGGGAGAAGAGATGGTCAGGTCTTAACTTTCACTTTTATCTATAATGGGAAAGCAGATGAGGCAAAAGTTCGCCAGTATTTTGACGAACTTTTGGTAGAAATGGTAAAACAGCTTTAAGCTAAATCTAAGTATTTTAAAAACATCAATTCGATTTCTTTTTTCTGATTGGCATCCGAAGTGAAGTTTGGATTCTCCACAGCTAAAGAATTCATTAGACCGAGAAAGGCATTGGTGAATATCTTTGAAACTACTCTGGGATCTCTTCCTGGAAACTGGGGAAGGTAGCTCAAAGACATTTCCTCGAAGTAGCGAATCGTCTCCGCCATATAATTCACATCTGCTAAGTAGTATTGTACAGTAAGGAGTTTTGCTCTGAGATCGGCTTTGTGCTGCAAAACGCTAAAGCCCAAATTGATCATAGCAACAACTTTTTCTTTGATTGGAAGGTCTTTGAGTTTTTCGTAAGCTTCGGCTACCAGCTTTCGATCTTCTTCATGAATTTTTTTGATTACAGCGAGAACAACAGACTCTTTGTTACCAAAAAATTGATAAAGTGAGCCAATGCTCACGCCAGCTTCTTTGGCAATCTTGTCGGTTGTTACATTATAGAAGCCTTCTGACACTAGCAACTTAGAGCAGGCATCTAAAATAGTGGCAACTGTCTGACGTGATCTTTCCTGAGTCGGTGATTTAAGAATGATCTTACTTTTTTTAGTTTTGGAATTGTCCTGTAACACTGTTTTCACTCCTCAACTGTAGCTTTCTAGAAAGGTTAGCAAAACTTCATGTTCGAGGTCTATGTATGTTTACAATTTTTTTATTTTTTTTGACATAATTTATTAGTTCTCAACTTGTTTTCAGTTTCACCAAGTAGAGATGATATTAATTCACATTCTTGGATGCTTACCTTTTGCTCTAGTTCGTCTCTGCAGAAGTAAAGCATTCTGACTTCTTGAGGTTCAGTACTAAGATTTTGTGCCATCTCAATACAAAGTTGGGGAGATATGGCATGTCGTTGGTTGCGCACACATGACCATGCGATTTCATCAGCAAGGTCAGGAGACTCTATTTGCTCCTGAATGCTCAAGCAGCTTTTACCAATGTTAGTTGATTTTGCCTCAAGACATGAAAGGCGAAGCTCGTCGGCATGAATTCCGTATTGCATTCCTTTGGCAATTTGTAAGCAATTCTGAGTGCTAATTCGCTTAAGTTTCTTTTTGGCGCAGGTTGAAACCATTTTATCGAATTGAATGGGATCAGCAATTAACCGGGCTTGTTCAAAGCAGGGGTCAAGAGCTAAAGCGGGAGTACAGATTAGAAAGATTAAAAAGTGAAAAACTACCTTCATCCAATCCTCAATTTCCAAGCTACTTGCTAAGTCAAATAATCTCAGAGCTACAGATTGCCAAGTTCATGCCTTCTATAGCTGAGATATATTTAAGATGGGGAAAGGAAAGTGTTTAAAAATAAGACAGTATTACAAAAGAGGTCTAAGTCGAGGACCAATAATGTCAGGTGGCTTGAAAACAAAAAAGCCTGCTGGTTTTGGCCAGCAGGCTTTTATAATTTAGTATTATAGTGCTGTACCAATAATTTTTATAATTATGGATTTCCACCACGTTGTAGATTGTTTTTCGTTTAAGAGTTTAGATTCCTTTTTATATACCTCATACAAATCAGAAATCTGTTTGTTAAATCCTTTGCCGTATATAAAGGCCACATTCTCAATATCATGATAAAAACTACGTAAATTAAGGTTCACTGATCCCATCATCACTACGGAATCATCGACAATAATGAGTTTTGAGTGCAGAATTTTTCCTTTAGTTGTGTATTCGTAAACCTTAATCTTTTGGTAGATCTTATTGATGGATTTCTTATTGACGTCGCTGAGAACTAAATCAGCGGTATCACCATCTAAATCCAAACGAGTGATTAGTTCAACCTTGACACCTCTGTCTGCAGCTCTTTCGAAAGCAGCTAACATCTTGTCAGTGATATTGAAATAAGGCGTGGAAAGAAGAACTCTCTTTTCGGCTGAATCAAGTAACTGGATAAATGTTCTTTCCAGCAACATATCATCTTTAAATGGAATCGAAACCATCGAGCGCATGTAAATTTCATTATCTGCTAAATCAAAAAATGCAGGATTGACTTCACTTTGTAGAGGGACCGGGACTGAGAACTGACGAATGTAAAACTCTCTGTAGTCGGCATGAAAGACTGAGAAAAACTGCGACATGAGTTTATTGACGATAGTTCTAGATTGGAAATAGGTCTCAAAGTCTTCCCATCTTGCCCATGATTCATCACCATTTTTTTCTGCATAATTGATGACTGTCGGGTTGATATAGTTAGAAATGGGTGCATTGAAAATAAAACCATCGTGAATATTGCGTCCACCTAAGATGACGGCATTTCCATTGTCATCCCTTTGTGAGTAGGTCAGAAAGAACTTGATGTGGTTAGTGCGATGAAAGGAATTGATCCAATCCTTAATGCCTTTGCCTTCAGATCTGTATTTATAGAACAAGAGCTTAACGTTAGGATATTTTGCCTGAAAATCGAAGAGCATCTGACGATCTTTGCCAAGCGAAATAACATCTGAAACAGCAATGCGAATCAGAGTGCCTTTTTCTGCGTGGTGCTTGAGGGCTTGCATGATAACATGGCCACCAAAGTCAGCTCTAAAGACTAAATAAGAAATCAAGATGGCATCAAGTTGAGGTGCCTTACTAAAATCCAGAGGAGCAAAGGGGTCTCCCTTTTTTAGATATCCTGGAGTCAATTCGGAACCTGTTAGCATTTTAATTTTGTAGTTTATGCCATCGAGTGAGCGTTCCAAAGTTTTGTAGGACTCAATTTTAACTGGACACGTAGTTTGAGTGAGTTGAGGTGAAAGAAAGAATCCTACTGCTTTAGGCTGATTTGTAGCTTGAGGAAGAAGGCAAACTTCACCCTTTTTTTCGGGGCTCATCAAAGCCAAAAGCTCTTTGTCTTCGGGAGTGATGCGGATACCGTAGTTAAACTTTCTGTCTTTGGCTCTTGCGAAAGTCAAAACACACTCAGCATTAGGTGAGCCAAAGTGGATCACTGGGCGCGTTGCTGTGAATTCAGAGTCGTACCAAGTAAACTCAGTCTCTGTATTGGCTCGAGCTTTAATATTTTGGGGGCGAGTGTAAATAATTGAATCCGTATTGCAGTTTAACTTCCCAATGAGAGTGTCGATAATAACGGGATTGCCTTTGGGTTTGGGTCTAAAGCTCAGAGTGCTAGTGTCCCAACTTGCAGTGTAGTTTGTAAGCTGTAACAGGACATTCTTGGCTGTGCTATTTGAAATTGATACTTGGCGCACAGGTTTCCCATTATGAAGTGGGAACTCGTTGAGGTTGTGAACAATAATTTCATCATGGTGTTGGCGCCATGGGTCCTCATATCGCACTTCTACTCCAAGAGGCTGGTCCACATTACGAATGCTTTGGCTCCGTTTAAAACTCTCGGTCACGACTGCTTGAGATCTCTGGGCTTCGTATTTTAGATCTTGAAGTTCTTTTTCTAACAGAGGAAGTGGAGTTCTTTCGACGGACTCACCGCGAGGGGACGAGTGCATGTCAATTTTCTCTTGAAGTTTTGCAGCTTTAAATTTTGCAAAATCATTTTCAACTCTCGCAGCATAGTATTTTTCTAAGGTAACTTGCTCTGCTGATTGGGCCAAGTTGCGTGTAGATTCTTTTTGGCTACAGGCACTTACCGCCACTGCAGCTACTAATAAATAAGCTCTTGCCATCAGTCCTCCATAAATATGAATTACACTGCTATTTTGAAGCAATATTGCTGATGGTTTTACTAATATTTTTTATATCGGTGTCTAAAGTCGAGTTGATTTCTACAATCGTGGTCCGCGACTCATCATTTTTTCGACCACTTCGTCTTTATTAATAAAACAAACTCCAATTTGGGGTCCATTGATCCATACGACCTCTGCGTCTAGTACTCTAACTTTGGCAATTGCGGGTAGAGTTACGCGAATGTTCAGCAGATCCCCTTTGTTGGGAATAAACTTTTCTGCTAAAAATCGAAAGGCTGCGCCGGTAGTTGAGAGGTTGATCATGCGTGCGTGTATACTGGCATTGATCCCATATATCTCTATGGTGGCTTTTTCGTTGGTGACAAAGCGTTTTGCAGACATACAGTTCCTCGATGAATTTTAGTTTATATTTTATTCTATCGGGGAATTGGGGCTAAACATGAGCATGTGTTTAGTAATTCTCAAGGTGAGATTAAACTCTTTCAAAAGTGTTAAATGAAAAAACAAGGGGTTCTTCTCTTGTCACTTTATTAGTCAATTTAAACTGACTTTGGTCGAGTTCGGGATAAGTGGTATCGCCCGCAAACTCTTTTTCGATGATCGTCAGGTAGATGCGATTGGTGAAAGGTAAAGTTTGTTTATATATTTCACCACCACCAATAATAAAAACTTCTTCTGGCCATTCAGTTTGAAGTTTTTTTGCTAAAGCAATAGCGTCTTCGATGGAATTAACTAAATGAACAGGACTAGTGGGATCCGGATTAAATTGCAGTTCCATTGTTTTGCGCGAAATTACGATATGCACCCTTTTAGGTAGAGGGCGACCTTTAAAGGAGTCAAAAGTTTTGCGGCCCATAATCATGATATGGCCCTTTGTTTTTTCTCTAAAAAACTTCATGTCTTCTGGCAAATTCCAAGGAAGATCTCCTTCGACGCCAATAACTCTATTTTTGGCACAAGCGGCAATATGACTTAAAATCATACTGCAACTTCTGCTTTTATGGCTGGATGGGGATCGTAGCCAACAATCTGAATATCTTCGTATTTAAAATCAAAAATATTTTTCACTTCAGGATTAAGTATCAATTTTGGCAAGGGTCTAAAGTCTCTTTGTAGCTGTTCCTTCACTTGCTCCATATGGTTTGAATAAATATGGGCATCGCCTAAGGTATGAATAAACTCTCCCACTTGGAGATCACAGACTTGAGCGATCATGTGCACGAGTAGGGCATAGCTAGCAATGTTAAATGGTACACCTAAAAAGATATCCGCACTTCTTTGATAGAGTTGACAGGAAAGTTTGCCGTTGGCGACGTAAAACTGAAAAAAAGCGTGGCAAGGAGGAAGTGCCATGCGGTCCACATCGCCAGGGTTAAAGGCAACGACTAACAATCTTCTGGAGTCAGGATTTTTTTTGATGGCTTCGATCACGTTGCTAATCTGATCTATCTTTCTGCCGTCTGTTGTTTCCCATGAGCGCCATTGTTTGCCATAAACAGGTCCTAGATTGCCATTTTCATCAGCCCACTCATCCCAAATAGTAACTTTATTGTCTTTTAAATATTGAATGTTGGTTTCGCCTTTGAGGAACCAAAGTAACTCATGAAAGATACTGCGGGTGTGAAGCTTTTTAGTGGTGAGTAATGGGAAGCCTTCGCTGAGATCAAAGCGCATTTGATAGCCAAAAACAGACAGTGTGCCGGTGCCAGTTCTATCTGACTTAATTGCACCGCTGGTTAGTACATGTTTTAGCAGGTCATGGTATTGCTTCACGGTATCCCCCTCTGAAAAGAAATCAGC
>JBKHVM010000053.1:0-16085 GCA_046570065.1 Bdellovibrionia bacterium | reverse complement strand
CGAATCACTTTACCATCTCTGAGAAGATGGAGCTGTCGTCTTTTTTTATCAGCCATGAGGTAATTGGCTTTAACACCAGGAGGTGCTTGCAGTGTCCAGCGCGGTGTTTTGGCGTAGTTTGCAAGCAAGTGGCAGTTTCCAGCTTTGGATTCTTCGATGTTACTATCTTTTGGTGGATCCACGGGACGTTTACCCATGGCCCAAGTGTTGAGAGAGAAAAGAAAAATAAATGTCGTTATCCAGTACATAAAACCCTCGCCGTTATGATTTCGGCGAGGGCTCTTGAGAACATAAGTAAAGAATATTAAACAATGATTGGAACTAGTCTAAAGTAGATACTTACTTCTGCAATTCAGCAGCAATATCAGCGCTCATATCTGCAGGAGTGGTTTGAGGCGCATAACGTTTAACCACTTCGCCTTTTTTGTTGATCAAAAATTTTGTAAAATTCCATTTGATCATCTCTGTGCCAAGAATACCTGGAGCACTTTGTTTGAGCCAAGTATACAGGGGGCTTGCAGAGTCGCCATTGACTTCGATTTTTTTAAAGACGGGAAAAGAAACTCCATAATTAAGAGAGCAAAAGCTTTGAATATCAGAATCAGATCCAGGCTCTTGGGCGCCAAACTGATTGCACGGAAATCCTAAAATTTCTAAACCTTGAGTTTTATATTTTTGATAGAGTTCTTCAAGACCTGCATATTGTGGCGTGAAACCGCATTTACTTGCAACGTTGACCACGATCACAACTTTTCCAGCATAATCACCGAGTGAGACTTCTTGGCCTTGAGCATTTAAAACTTTAAAATCTTTTAAATTCATTTTGCTGTCCTTCTAATTTCTCAAAATTGAGTGCTATTGATTTACCAAATATGAAGAGAAATGATTTAGGGCGCAAGAGTTTTCATTTTATAGCGTAAAATTGCATAAGAGTTGGGGTGTAACACTAAGATAGTGCAGATCTCATTAAAAGAGCTCCATCAAATAGTATTTGGAGATTTCAGTCGTAGATGTATCAGAGTGGCTCATTATGAGAAAAAGTCGTTATCAGTTTGGGACCCGACTGAAGTAATGATTTAATAAAAACTGAAGTTTAGTGCACTTTTGTACGATAAGTACGAAGGTTCGCTTTTCTGGGATGGGGAATGAGCAAGATATCTTTATCTTCATTTATTATATTGCTATTAGTATTTGGGTTTAGCTTTCCCGGATACACACAGTCCCGAAACTCTGCAACTCAGAGTGCGGCTGATACTTGCTATAGAACCTATGGCGGTGGTCAGGCCTATGTGGACTGTATAAATACTCGTGGTGGAATGAGAAATAATACTCAGGCATGGCACCCTGATAATCCAATTGTTCAATCATGTGAACGTTCTCATCGAAGAACCGGTGGTAATGCTGCGGTAGATTCCTGTATTAGAAATAGCATGGCCGCACAGAAAAATAATGAAGCTAAAAAGCAAAATGAAGCTAAAAAGAAACCAGCACAAACAAATAACCAACAAATTGCTGCTTCTTGCACGAGTAATTCTCAATGTCAGCCAGGTGTTTGCATGTCGGGGCGCTGTATATTAGTAGAAGATCATATTCGAGAAATGGGAGATCCTATTCCTTCTGTTTGTCAGAAATGCGGACAGCAAGATTGCAGAACATTTACAGATAAAATATCGAGACAAGTGCAGAATGTTATTTGTATTCCTGCTGGTGTTGCTAGTAGATCTAATTCTAATGCTCCCCAAGATCCAGATGCTATTGCAAGGAATATATTACAAGTTTGCAGGCAACAAACGCAGGCTGAGTATCAGAAATGTACAACGGAAAATTCTGAAGCTTTAAAGACCTGTGATGCTGATAAGAACTCAGACATGGGACAAGTGATGGACTCAGCTGCAGAATTGACCTTAGCACTTGGTGCACAAACCGGTGGGAGTGTTGCAGCAGCTTGTTCCAAAGCAGCGAAGCTTTCGCAAGTTGCCAACGGAGCTTTAGCTGCTTATCGTTTTGCGTGTAAGTCTGATCGTGATGCCTGTGTAAACTCGTGTCAGGGTGGTATGGCTAAATTTAGTCAGTGTGTTCAACAGCAACGTAGCCAATATCCCATTCTTGCTAATTATGATTTCTCGGAAAGAATTAACTCTGATAACACCTACAAGGAACTTTCTTCTTCGCGTACAGAGTGCAATGCTTTACAATCTAAGATCCAACAAGCTGAAGCTGCAGCTGGCAACATTTACGCCACTTATCTTAATGCCAAACAATGCAAAAATTTAACAACGTCGCCTGGGGAGCCTGATCCCACGGTAGAGGCTCCGCCAACTTTCTGTGCTGCCAACCCTTCTTCGCCTATGTGTGCTGGCCAAGCCAACTTGAATTGTTCTAGCCCAGAAAACGCCAACAATTTGGCTTGTATTTGTATGGCCAATAAAAATGATCCTCGCTGCGGAGGCCTCAATGCCAAAGCTCAAGGTGATTTAAATGTTGGTGGTTATCGCGATCCTGCCTCCAAAGGACGTAATGAAAAATTAGATTTTGGAAGCAGCAATGGCGGACTTCAATTGCCTGGAAAAACAGGAGATAATGCCAACGTCGGTCAAGATAACAAACCAGGTGGATCTCCAAACTTAGGCGGAGGCGGTGGTTCGGGTGGTTTTGGTGACGAAGGAGGCTCTGGTGACGGAGCCAGTGAAGGCGTTGATGTGAATGCTGGATTTTTTGGTGCAGGTGGATCCGGTGGTGGATTTGGTGAAGGTGGCTTCGGAGGAGGCGGGGGTGATAACCCAGACATGTATAATGGCCTCACCGCAGGAGAGCCAGCTCCAGACCTCAAAGATTTTCTTCCGGGTGGCATGAATGACCCTTCAGCAATGACAGGTGAAGGGTTGCCTGAAGGTATAAATGGGCCGAACACAAATATTTGGCACAAAATTAACTATAGATATCAGGTAGTTGAGCCAAGTCTCCTAAAATAAGTGTTCCCCGCTCTGTCTTGATAACACCCATTGTTAATATGACATGAATCATTTATCTTGAGGCGCTTCTGTGAGAGCTTTGCTCATAGAGACACGAGGTGCTTTATGAGAAATCTAATCATCATCCTACTAGGACTATTTATCATTCTTCCAGTAATGGTAAAGCCAGCTTTAGCTTTTTTACGTGAACAAGATCAACAACTCGTGATCGAAACCCTCAATGAACTCCAACTGAATGGTGCTTTCGAAGGCCAAGGGGCGGTGAGTTTTGATGCTATTCGCTGCTCAAAATCTGCACGTTCTTGTTTTTTAGAATTCAGAGCGATTGATATGCAGAGTGATTTTGGGAGCATTCGTCCTGCAAAATGTGTATTGGAAAATATAAATTCCACTCACGATGTGATTGATGAGGATGAAAAAAATAAAAAGAATGCGTTCTATCCTCTTACAAAAGCTTTTGTAAACTCTGTTAAGAGTTGTCGTGGTGTCATCTCTGATGATGAGTTAGATGAGGGCATGTAAAGCTTTAAGAGCTTCATCTCGCGATTGCTGATCCAACAAAACAGTAATGCTCATCGGACTCATCATCATCTTATGTGGTTGAATTTTACTTTTTTCTAATTGACCTAAAACACTTTCAGAAATTTCTGGAGACGTAACTCCGGTGCAAGTTAAAGTGACTGTACATAAATTTTTATTTTTAAGTTGAATTTCGTTGTGATGATCTAGCTCCTGGATAAGAGCTGTCAGCACTTCTTTAGGGCCAGTGACTAAGAGTTGGGTTTCTGCATTAGCATAATCAGTATGAAGGATTTGAGGAAAGGCAATTTGCTTTTGATCTAAGTGCTGATGCAATTTCTTTAGACTTCCTCCTGCATATTCACCTTTGATTGCAATTTGAATCACGCTTTCATGAGTGTTTAGGGAAAGACCTTTTGTTGTTTCAAACATTTCTCTATCCTTTGTGACCCAAGTGCCTCGCACACCTTCATGTGCGGCGGGTCCAATATACAATTTTACATTACGAAGTTTAGCGAGTTCTACTGATCGATAGTGCAATACCTTTGCGCCCCAAAAAGTCATTTCCATGAGCTGATCGTAGTGCAATTGATGAATGGGTTTGGCATCATTTATGAGTTTTGGATCTGCGCTAAAAACAGCTGGCACATCTTTTAATATTTCACACTGATCTGCTGAAAAAGCAGCGGCCATGGCAACGGCAGTAGTATCAGAGCCGCCCCGCCCAAGAGTGGTGATCTCTTTGGTTTTTGGAGAAACTCCCTGAAAGCCTGCCAAGATAACGACCTTTTTTTCTTTTAAAGCTTCTTCTACACGAAAAGCTTTTACATCTTGGATAAAAGCACTGACATGAGATTCATTTGTTAAGATGCCTGCTTGCGATCCTGTAAAACTAATGGCAGCACAGCCTTGATCATTTAATGCCATACTAACAAGAGACATACTGATACGTTCTCCCACGGTAAGAAGCATATCTAGTTCTCGACGCTGAGGATTTTTACTTACCTGTTGTGCGAGAGCGATGAGGTCATTAGTTGTTTTGCCCATGGCGCTGACAACAATGATGAGAGAATCACCACTGGCAGAAGCTTTGGCGATGCGAGCTGAAACTGCTTTGATCTTTTCGGGATCCGCCAGCGTAGCACCACCATATTTTTGGACAATCAATTTATTCATAGGCATAGTTTTGTGGTTTGTTCAAATGCTGAGCTACCAACATACCAGCGCCCTTAGGAACACGTATGTTGTGCGAGCCAACATGGCGAGGAACATATCCCAATAAAAGTTCGGCGTTAAGATCTTTTAGTGATTTGCGCGTGACTCCCAAAACATCTGCAAGGTTGTCTAAATCAGTGCCTCCAGGAACGGCGACAAGATCGTAACTCAAAGGCTCCATTCTTTCGAGATTGCGGAAACCATAAAGATTAGGGGCCTTGGCAATCAGCATCGCTGCTAAAATTTTGGGAACGTAGTCTTCAGTTTCGTTCGGAAGAGCCTTGAGCTCAATGAGTTTCCAAAAATCGCGAGTGCCATGTCTTTGGATGCGACGGCGTAAACCGTTTTCACCCATGTTGTAGCTAGCAGCAACTAGATACCAAGAACCAAATTCATTGTGTAGGTCCTTAATGTAGCGAATAGCAGCGCGTGTCGCTTTGAGAAGGTCTCGTCTCTCATCTAACCACCAGTTAATCTGTAACCCGTAGCGATTTCCAGTAGGTTTGATAAACTGCCAAGGACCAACGGCATTGGCGTGACTGACGGCTGTGGGAATAAATCCAGATTCGATCATGACAATAAAAGCCAAGTCAGTTGGTAATCCTGCATCTTTTAATTCTTTTTGAATAAAGGGAACGTATTTGTAGGATCTTTCAAGCCAATCTCTAAACCAACGTTGCCCAGTGTACTGAAAGTAGTGCACCCACTTAGAAACTTTTTTGTTGTAGGTAACTGGGATATCAAAAATCAAGCTATCAGAACGAATATTGCGACTCGCAAGAGTTCTTTCTTTGAGTTTTTGTTTAAGTGTTTGGATTTTGTCTTCAGGGCTAGGAGTCGAAGCTAGGTTGGCTTTTGGAGCTGGCATAGTAGCTGGAGCCACCGAAGCATGAGCTTGAGTAACTAGAAGCAAGTAGGCTAAGCAAAGCAGACTTAAAAATTTTTTTAATTTTTTCGAACTCATAGTCTTTATTTTGAGAAGATTAAGGAGAGAGGTCGACAGAGAAATTTAAAACTGGTCTATCGTGTTTTTGTCTGATGCAGTCAAAAAATTGACTGATATTTTCGTGAAAGAACCTAAAACAAGCCTAAATCCTAGACGAAGATATTAAAATTTTAATGGCACACACCTTGCTCAACTCTTCTTTGTGGAGGTGTCTATGGCTGTAAAAGGAGTTTATACTGCACTCAGTGGTGCGATTGCTCAGAGTGCAAAGATGGATACAATTGCCAACAATATGGCGAATGTGAACACACCAGCCTTTAAGCGAGACACCCAGTTATTTCAAGAATACGTGACTGCACACGAAAAAGAACCACCTGTAACGCCCATTCCTCGTGATGTTGCTAGCATCGAAAGTTTTTATGATATGCAGGGGGGCGATAAAGCCTATGTAGACTTACGCGGGACTTTTACCGACTTTAGTCAAGGCTCACTCAAGCACACAGGAAACAAATTTGATGTGGCTCTAGATGGCAAAGGTTTTTTTGAAGTGATGACACCTAATGGAGTTAGACTCACTAGGGCTGGAAACTTTACTTTAGATGGCAATGGTCAGTTGGTCACAAAAGATGGGTATCCTGTTTTATTGGCGGGTGCTGCTGATGCCGATCCGGCCTCCCGAGTGATTCGTGCAGAGGGTGGCGGCGATTTTAATGTTTCAGATCAGGGAGATATCTCCGTTGGAGGAGAACCTTTGGGGAGATTTTCTGTCGTCAATGTTTTGAATCCTGATTCCCTTATCAAGCAGGGGCAGAATCTATATAATTTTAAAGCCAATATGGCGCCTGAACTTGAGACCATTGCTGTTCCTTCCATGAAGCAAGGTTTTGTCGAAGGATCTAACGTCAACATCGTTCAAGAGATGACAGATATGATCCAAACACAGCGCGTATTTGAGAGCACACAAAAGGCCATCAGTGCTTATGATTCGATGTCAGATAAAGCAGTGAATGTTGTCGGTAAGACGAATTAATATTTGAGGTGAGAAGATGTTAAAAAGTTTAAATACAGCCGCAACAGGTATGGCAGCTCAACAAAATAACATGGATGTTATTGCTAATAACTTGGCAAACGTCTCTACCAATGGTTTTAAAAAATCTCGAGCTGAGTTTGAAGATTTAGTCTATCAAACTCAAAAAGAGCCAGGAGCTGCTTCTGGCATGAACTCCTATTCTCCAAATGGTGTTCAAGTGGGGATGGGTGTCAGAACCGCAGCTGTGCAAAAGGACTTTGAGCATGGCAATGCAGTTATTACCAAGAATGCTTTTGATATCCAGATAGAAGGCAATGGATTTTTTCAAGTTCTAACTCCTGATGGCCAAATTGCCTACACCAGAGATGGTGCTTTTAAAAAAGACCCAGAGGGGCGTTTAGTAGATAAGAATGGCAATCTCCTACAACCTGAAGTGGCAATTCCTAACAATGTTACTGGAGTTGAAGTTGCGGCGAGTGGTGAAGTTCGCATTATTCAAGGACCTAATAGCCAACCACAACAGGTAGCACAAATCGATGTATCTACTTTTGTAAATCCTGCTGGCCTCAGAGCAGTAGGTAAAAATTTATTTGTGCAAACACCAGCAAGTGGTCAGCCTGTGCAAACACGTCCAGGTCTGAATGGCTCAGGATATTTGGCACAAGGACAGCTTGAAGCTAGTAACGTGAATATTGTGGATGAGATGGTTTCGATGATCAATGCTCAGCGTGCATTTGAAACAAACTCTAAGATGATTCAAGCATCCGATCAGATGTTACAAAGTATTAATAATTTGAGATAAGGGTAACTTGGTAATGAAGATTTTGATTCTGGCAATTTTAACTTTGAGCGCGTTGAATTCTTGGGCAAGAGTGCAATTGTCTGTTCTTTCTGAAGCAGAAGTTTCAAATTCCACACGTATATCGTTGGTTGATATAGTGGAAACCACTGGTGTACCTGCCTCTATTATCAAAGAGATGTCAGCTATAGAAATCGACAGTCATCGCGAATATGAAGCTCGTGAAGTTTCACAGTTACTCAAAGAGAAGCTTCTGCCAGCTTTTAAACAAGCTAATTTGGAGCCACAAATAGTTATTCCAGCACAAGTAAAGATAAAGATGAGTGCTGGTATTTCGCGTTCTCATTTAGAGCGTAGAATTAAGCTACATCTGCAGGAAGCTCATCCTCATGCAGAGATGGAAGTGCAGCTTCACTCGGTGCCAATTGTTACTTCTGGGGATTATTTTGTGGATTGGTCTCAAGTTCAAGCGGGCTCATTTATTTTGCCGTTTAAAGAGTTAAACACTTACAATCCTAAGTACGCCTCAGGCCAAGTGAGAATTAAAAAGCAAGTTCCAGTAGCGCAGCGGCGCTTGGCGATGAGTGAGCGCATTCAGCCTAATGACTTTAAAATGCAATGGGTAGACGTTACTTTTTCTAAAGAATCTATTGCGAGCGAACAAGAAATAATCGGACAGCCAGTGTCCCGCAGTCTTAACCCAGGTCAACCTATTTGGTACTCCACGCTCAAAAGAGAGCCCGCAGCTAAGCGGGGCCAAATTTTAAGAGCCACAGTTGGTTCTGAAAGTTTTGAAATCAATTTAAATGTGCAAGCAGAAGAGCAGGGTTTTATTGGTGACACCATTCGCGTTAAAGCTCTTGAGACACAAAAAGAAATGTCTGCAGTTATCACCGGACAAGATACAGTGAGGATTCAATAATGAAATCAGTTTTATGGCTCATGCTTTTGACATTTGCTCTTAGTGGCTGTGCCACGTTTGAAAAGTTATTGGGAAAAAAAGAAGATAAAAAACCCGTAATGACAGAAATTGCACAGGCACCTCGCTATAGTGAAAATACACAGATGTCAGTGCCAACAGATCGGTCTTACAAGCGTTGGACTCGTGATCGCATGGAAGAGGAGTCTGAGTTAGGAGCCAACGCGGGATCAACTTGGATCATGGAAGGCCAAGGTGCCTATTTGTTTTCTCAAAATAAAATGCGACGTGAAGGCGATGTTCTTAATATTCGCTTAGATGATCCAGCTATGAAACAAGTTGAAACAAAAGTGTCAGTTATCAAAAAGTTGCTCAAACAGCTCGAAGAGCAAGAAAAGGCAAACTCTTTACCAAATCGTGGTCTTGCATCAGAGAAGCCAGCTGATCCTAAAGTAGAAACTAAAACAGCAGCCACAGAGAAGAAGGATGAAAAAGAAGAGCCCATTAAGCTTGATGAAGTGCAAACTGTGCCTTCAAAGATTGTTGAGAAGCTTGCGGACGGCAACTATCGTTTGAAGGGCTCTCAACCTTTTATGATTGGCAAGCGTGAATACAAAGTCATTGTTACTGGCATGATCAGACCCGAAGATTATAATGATGAGGGCATTAGCTCACAAAAACTTCTAGATCCACAGTATGATGTCGTGAGCATCAGAAGAGGTAAACAGTAATGAAAAAAATTTCTTTAATCGCTCTGAGCCTGAGTTTTTTATTCTTAGATGCGCAAGCCGCTCGCTTAAAAGACATCGCGAGTATTCGCGGGGTACGTGAAAATCAGCTTATTGGATATGGAATAGTTGTAGGCTTAAAGGGCACTGGTGATGGTGCTAACGAATTCATGGGTAAGAGCATGATTCGTATGCTTGATAAATTAGGCGTTAAGCTAGAGGCTCAACAGTTTGCTTCAAAAAGTGTGGCCGCAGTTATCGTGACAGCAACTATGCCAGCGTTTGGAAAAGCTGGAAACCCAATTGATGTCACAGTGAGCACCATTGGTGATGCTTCGTCTTTGAAGGGCGGAACACTGCTGCAGACGCCACTGCGTGCAGCCAACGAACAAATCTATGCAGTAGCTCAGGGGACTATTTCCATTGGTGGCGATGAAAAAGATATGCACCTAACTGCTGGTAGAATTCCTAATGGGGCGATGATTGAAAGAGATATGACTGCTGATTTTTCGTCGCGCAAAATGTACAGACTGACGTTGCACAATCCTGATTTTACGACAGCGGCCAGAACAATTCTTTCGATCAACCGTGAGTTAGGTGGGGTTTATGCTTCTGCAAAAGACTCTGGAACAATTGATATCATTACGCCAAATGCCTACGAAAATCGTGGTGTTGAGCTTTTAGCTACAATTGAGTCTATTGAAATTAACCCAGATCAAAAGGCACGTGTCATAGTAAATGAGAAGACAGGAACAATTGTCATTGGCGATAAAGTAAAGATTTCTAAGGTGGCAATTTCTCACGGCAGTTTGTCTCTCAAAGTGGGCGAAGGTAAAAAAACTGAAGATCAACGCGTGATGGTTTTGGATACTGGAGTGAGCGTGGGTGACCTAGTGAATTCTCTCAATAAAATCGGAGTCACACCTAAAGACCTGATTTCAATACTTCAGTCCATAAAGGCAGCTGGAGCTTTGCACGGGGAACTCGAAATTTTATGAGATTTTTGTTTCCGAATGACACAGTATTTAATAAAATTAATTTAGGCGTATCAAGAACATGGATGTTTTTGGTACTGGGGGAGGGTGAGAAAGAGATCACTAACCAAGGAAGGTTACGAGTCGAAAGTTTCTCGCAGGAAACAGGAGCAGAGGATCAACAAGCGCCAAGGATTGGTGTTCAAGAGCCGAAGCTTAAGATTCAGAGTCAGTTGCAGGATGCACATGATTCTCGGACTCAACTCCCCATTTTCTTTTTCTCTCAAATGAATTCACAAGCGACATAAGGAATTAGCGGATGAAGGTGCAAAAATATATGCCACCTCGCGAGCGTCCTGAACCTAAAGAGCAGCTTAGGGATGTGGCCAATATGTATGAAAAACATTTTTTGCGCCAGATGGTAAAAGCCATGCGTTCTACGGTGCAAGAAAGTGGCTTCATTCAAACCAACCATGCTGAAAAAATCTTTCGAGAACAGTTAGATGATCAGTATGTTGAGAGTTGGGGCAAACAAGGTGGGGTGGGATTCTCTGATCTTATCTACAACCAACTTATAGAAAAATTTGGTGCTCAGTTGGGAATCAAAGAACAAGTTGCAAAACCGCAAGGTCCCATCGCAGTAAAAATTCAAGATCAACAGCAACAGAGTTTTCGTAAGCAAGAGGGTAACAAAGAAAAAATAAGCTACGAGTTTTCGTTGGCTGGTGCGCAAAACCCTGAGGCACGAGTGGTGCAGAATCCGTGGTCAGGTAAGTTGACAAAAAAAATTGAGTTACGACCTGACGAACACTTATTAGAGGTCGAACACAAAAATGGTTTGAAGAGTCAAATCATGTACCAAGGTCGAGTGTCTCAAATTGAGATTGGGAAAGAATTACAAGGCGGAGAAAGTTTAGGAACTGCCAGCCCAGATTCGAGTCGACTTATTTGGAATGTCAGCAGCAATTTAGGCCAGACTCGACCTCAAAATCAGCAATCTGTCTCAGAATGATTTTGTCTCAGCGTCTCACTGTGGTACAATAATATTAGCTCAAGAGGAGGCTTCCATGAAGATCACGCACAATAAAATCGGTCAGAATCTCAATTTGGTAGATACTGGTAAAGCGGATAAAGCGGAAGGTGCAAAAAATAAAAATGCAAATCAAATTGCTGGTGGAAATAATCCAATCGCAGATGCTTTGCAGACATCCTCATCAGCAAAAGTGGAACTATCTCCACGCGCTCAAGAAGCGAAGCGCATTAAAGAACTTGCTATGGCAGCTCCAGATATTGATCAAGAAAAAGTCGCTAAGTTTCGTCAGCTGATCGACGAAGGAAAATACAAAGTAGATGCGAAAGCTGTAGCAGATCGTATGGTGGACGAACACCTCGAAACTTCGTTTTAAGTAAATTTGATTTGAAGATGGATCTTCAAAATTTTGTTGGGAGCGGTGAAG
Organism: Bdellovibrionia bacterium; assembly: GCA_046570065.1. Taxonomy (GTDB): domain Bacteria; phylum Bdellovibrionota; class Bdellovibrionia; order Bdellovibrionales; family Bdellovibrionaceae; genus JBKHVM01. The sequence continues at coordinate 4,526 of JBKHVM010000053.1, read as the reverse complement.
TTGCATGGATGCACAAATTCAGAGACAAGTACAAAAATTAGTTACAAATCTTGATGATGTTTTGAGTTTGTATCGAAATCTTCTTGAAGTAATTCGTAAAGAAAAAGAACTTCTTATCGCTGCTGACCGTGATGGTTTAGACGAAAATAATGTTCTAAAAGAGCAGTTACTTTCTAAAATTAAATTAGTCGATGGTATTCGCGTTCGTAGTGCCAGTGATCTTGCTTTGTTGGTGGGAGCTGACGCTGAGAATCCTCGTTTGTTAGATATTGCTCAAAGAGTTGGTGGAACCGCTAGTGACAAATTTAGAGCTCAGCATTCAGCTTTAGAAATTGTTATTAAACGAATCGTTGAGCTAAATAAAGAGAATGAAGAATACGCTCAAGCTGCGCTAAAGAATTTGGCGGGAGCTATGGGTGAACTAAGAGAAACAATTACTGGCAAAAGCACTTACGAGAGAAAAGGCCAATACAAGATGGGCCCTCAAGTTGCTGGAAACTTTGTAAGTAAAGAAGCTTAAGCTAGGACTCGGCTCACAAGGATTGTGAGTGGCTGGGAGACAAGATGTCGAAAATCTCATCGATGATGGACATTGGAAAAAGATCGTTGATGAACTCACAAACTGCCTTGCAGACAGTGGGTCACAACATCGCCAATAAGTCTACAGAGGGCTTCTCCCGCCAGCGTGTCGAAATTCAATCTAACGTTCCAGTCACAGCTGGAAATATTCAAGTAGGTATGGGAGCTAAGACAGGTGTAGTCACACGCACCAACAATGCTTGGCTCGAAAAGCAAATCCAAAAAGAAGGAACAAACACTGGTTTTTCGGAAGCCCGTGCTGATGCTTTATCGCGTGTAGAGCAGATTTACAATGAGCAGCAGAACAAGGGCTTAAACCAGTACATGGCAGACTTTTTTAATTCGTATCGAGAACTCTCTAATAATCCAGAGTCTTTGACTTCGCGGACAATGGTAAGAGAGGCTGGCTTTGCATTGACAAAAGATTTTCAGCGAGTAGTAAAGCAGTTGCGTGAAGTTCAAGATGATATTGATGGTCAGTTGATGACCCTGACTGAAGAAGTAAATCAGATTTCAAAAGAGATTTCTTCACTTAACGAAAAAATTCAGACGGTTGAGGTTCAGGGTATTCCAGCTAATGACGAGAGAGATCGTCGTGATCTGTTGCTCAAAAAGTTAGGTGAAAAGATCGAGATTTCGTGGGCTGAAGGTGACAATGGGGTTGTGACTGTTACCGCTGGTCAAACGGCCATTTTAGTTTCTGGTGGTACTGCCAATGAATTAAAGGCACGACATACAGATTCACGAGATCGTATAGAGTTATTTTTTACGCAAGAAGGTAGCAGCACTATAGCGAATGTTACTGATCAGATTCGGGGGGGCCGCATGGGTGGTGCTCTCGAAGTGCGTGATAAAGTAATTGAAGATGCTCTTAAGAGTGTTGACACTTTAGCTTACAATTTTGCCAAAGAAATCAATACAGCTCATATCGAAGGCTTTGATCGTGCTGGACGTTCAGGGGTGTTATTCTTTGATATGCCTGACAAAGTTGAAGGGGCTGCGGATTCATTAAAGATCAATGGCACTGTTTTTAATGATGTGGGCCGTATCGTTGCGGGTTCAAAGCCTAACGCTCCTGGGGATAACACGGTCGCCAATATTATTTCTGGTTTGCAGTCTAAAAACGTTATGGATGGTGGCTCTGCAACTTTTGATGATTACTACGCAACCCAAGTAGGTCAGATTGGTACTATTGCACAAAGGGCGATGCGCTCTTCTGAGTCGCAAAAAAATATCATGGGGCAGCTTAATAATATTCGTGAAAGTATTAGCGGTGTGTCTCTCGATGAAGAAACAACGAAGATGATTGAGTTTCAGAAGAGTTACGATGCTTCTGCGCGTTTGATTCGTGTGGCTGATGAGATGTTTGATACAGTTTTGAGCTTAAAGAGATTATAGGGAATAGCGGATTATGAGAATTGCTGACAAGATGCAATTTAATCAAGTTAACAGCAATGTTCAGAAGAATCGTTCTGAAATGTCGGAATTGCAGAATCAAGCCGCAACTCAAAAGCGTATTAATAAACCTTCGGATGATCCGTTGGCGGCAGCGCGAGTGCTGTCTTCGCGAACAGAAGAGAAATCCAGTGCGCAATTCATTAAGAATATTAACCAAGCTAAATCATTTTTGGAGTTCTCGGATCAATCTTTGGGAGAGCTTACAGAAATTTTAACTCGCGCTAAAGAGTTGGCTATCAGTCAATCTAACGATGCCAGTGGTAATGAGGAAACTAGAAAAGTCACTGCTTCTGAGGTCGAACAAATCTATAACCAAGCCATTCAAATCGGAAATCGTAAATTAGGTGAGCGTTATGTGTTTGGTGGATTTCAGACGCAGACGATGCCATTTAATCAGCAAGGTGATTACTTTGGTGATGATGGTGATATCAAAATTCAGACTCACAAGGATTCGTTTATTGCGATGAATATCCCTGGCCAAAAAGTATTTTTGGGGCTGGGCCTTGGCGGCGATGGTATTGTGCGCCCTAAGTACGAGACGCCAACAAGTGTGGATGAGCTTAAAAAGCATCAAGAAGACGAAAGAGTTCGTGATGAACACAATCGTGAGATGCGAGAGCACCAGGTGCATACTCGCAGTTTGGCGTCGACAGGTTCCGAGAAGGGGCGCATGTCAAAAAAGGACCCGGTGACGGAAGAGGCAGGGATCAATCTGTTTCAGACACTGCGGGGCTTAGAAATCTCGCTGCGAGCCAATGACAAGCAAGGCGTGCAAGAATCTTTGGATTCTTTGGATCAAGCAATTTCGCAGGTGGTTTTGGCCCGTTCCGAAGTGGGCGCACGCATTATGGCAGTCAATAATGTGCAGGATTCACTCCAAAAGTCCGTAGTTGATAATAAGATTACAGCTTCGCAATTAGAAGATGCTGACGTATTTCAGACAATTTCAGATATTAACCGCACGGACTCGACTCTACGAGCCACTCTTGAGACATCAGGAAAATTAATTCAAACAAGCCTTCTTGACTTTTTAAGATAAAAATAATACCTACAGTTCCGCTAAAAACTGCCGATAACGACTGCAGCAAAAGGAGTTGTTCATGCTGGTTCTCACACGGAAGTTGGGTGAAAGCATCGCTATCGATGATCACATTAAGATTCGCGTTGTTCAGATTAAAGGTAAACAAGTACGCTTGGGGATTGAAGCTCCTAAGGATACTAAAATTCATCGTGAAGAAGTTTACGTTGCAATCCAAGATCAAAATCAACAATCAGTGAACGTGTCTTCTGACAAGACGCGTTCAGTGGCTAAGCTTTTAAAGAGTGAATAGGGGCTAGTTCTTGCCCCTTTTGTTCTCCGCATCATTTCCACTGAATTTTATTGAGTCTACCCAGATTTAAGTCCAGATTTAATTTAGGTTTGACCTTTTAAGACCCTAGTTGTGTCTTAAGTAAGTGTCAGCCTAAGGGAATATCCTGAGGGGGAGGCCTAGTGGTTATCAATACAACTCGATTTGGACAAGTTTCATTGAATAACGAAGATATCTTGCAATTCAACGAAGGCCTCTTGGGCTTTGCAGATCTTCGCAAATTTGTATTGTTAGACGATCCAAACGACGAAATCTTTGCATGGCTTCAGAGTTGTGAATCTCCACAAATCGCTTTCCCAGTGTTAGAGCCTGAGCTTTTTGCTCCAAATTTCAAAGTCAATTTAACAAAAAGTGATTTAGAATCTCTCAAACTCGCTGACGCTAAAAAGGCTCGTTACTTCTGTATCGTTACGATTCCAGATGATCCAACACAAATGACAGCAAATTTAAAAGCGCCTGTTATCATCAACGTGCAAGAAAAAATCGCACGTCAATGTGTCCTTCAGGACAACAACCTAGCAATCAGAGAACCCATCTTCGCTATGTTACAACAGCGAGTGGTTTCAAATCCTGCAGTGAGCATCAAAAATCAATCAAACGTCCTCGACGTTGCAGTAAAAATCGATCCCAGCTCCTCAGCAGAACTCTAAAAAATAATCCAAGCCACCACTCCGCAAAAGGGCCCCCTCCTGCACTCCAGGAAGGCCCTGCGCTATGCTTTGGCTAAAGCCAAGAGCCACTGACTGTAAATTCGCTTGGTGGGCGAAGCCAGAAATCCAATGTGCCCACTCGCCCCTAAGAGCCACGCCCTGCATTCTTGGAGTATTCCCTACTTGTCGGCGCCAGCCACAGACTCTCCTCTCTTTGAGAAGCCCGTCATCCATGACTAACTGCCATCGCCAATCTTGATGGGAGAGCCTTTGCCTCAGAGTAGCCCCCACTGGAGATGAAGCCCTCTGCTGGAGAAGCGCACCCATCCTTGGGTTCACCATCATGGCCCTTGCGGGCCAACGCCTCCGGCTTGATGGAGGCATTCTCCAGCAGAGGACTTCTTCTCCAGTGGGGGCTACTCTGAGGCAAAGGTTCTCCCATCAAGATTGTCGATGGCAGTTAGTCATG
>JBKHVM010000052.1:0-16377 GCA_046570065.1 Bdellovibrionia bacterium | reverse complement strand
GCAGCTCTCGGCAAAAGGTTTTCTTAAAAATGGCGATGTCGGTTAACTCATGGATGAGTGCGTCCCTGCAAAAGAGGGCTATAGGGGGAGCTCTAGCTTGTGTAGCTTCGAAAGGCATCTGGGAGCAGAGGTTGGGAGTTTGCAACTCGCAAGCAGGAGCGGCATCCACCGAGCTGGGGGGGATGCTATGCGGGCTGCTGGGCTTGGAGCTATTTGGAGCTTTGGGCTAAAGAAGAGGCTTTTGTACTTTTGAAGTATCTTGGGTGAGCGATGAGCATGCCGAAATTGGCACTGCCTTCTTTGCCTTGGATTTTGTGGTGATCGCGATGCGCTCTAATGAGAGCGTTGAAATACCAGCCCTTACCGCGGAAAAATTTGAGGCGACGGTGGATGATGATTTCGTGAACAAAAAAGTACAGAGCGCCGTAGGCCATGATGCCAAAACCTAGTGCCGAGAAAACTGTGTTCTGCTGAAGAGAGCCAAAGAGAATTAGTAGAAAGCTTGGAACTGCGAAAAACACTGCAAAAAAATCATTTTTTTGAAACACTTTATCGTAAGGCTGATGATGATCTTCGTGCAAACACCATAAAAATCCGTGCATGACGTATTTATGTAATGCCCAAGCTGCAAACTCCATAGAACAAATTGTGAGTAAAAATATAGTGATAAATTGCCCCATGACCTTGTTTTCTTCGCTTGGAGCAACCTTGTCAACATTGGCTTCTAGAGTTTTAAAGATTTACCAATAAAAAACACTTTTTTGACTGTACAGACCACTGTTTTGTCGCGTTATGATAGCGTCATGAAAATAATTTTAATTTCACTCCTTTTTTTAGTTCCATTTGGCTGCACCAGCAAACCTGTCTTTGACCAAAAGCAAGTCCAAGTGGACCCCCCTCAAGATGTGACTTTCAATCTTGAAAAACGTCTGCAAAAAATCACCTTTGCTTCTTGTGCCAATCAAGATGCTCCCCAACCCCTATGGCAGAACATTCTCAATGAGAAATCAGACTTATTTTTGTTTTTAGGTGACAATGTTTACGCCAGTCATCCAAAGCAACAACCCATCTCAGCACAGTATGACAAGCTCTCTCAAATTAGTGACTATGCCACTCTTCGCAAGACGACTCCCACTCTCGCAATTTGGGATGATCATGACTATGGCCTAAACGATGCTGGCGCCGAAAATCCCCTTAAACATGAAGCCAAACAAGAGTTTTTGCGCCACTGGCCTTATGTGCAAAAGCAGCTCTCTCCCACTCAATCAGGTATTTATCATGCCATGACCTGGGGCCCTCAAAAACAAGAGATTCAATTTTTATTTCTCGACACCCGCTGGGAGAGAAGTCCACTCGTCAAAGCCAAAAACCCACTAAATCCTTTTCACAAGTTTGATCCCAATACAGATCCCAAAAGCACCATACTCGGAGAAGAACAGTGGACTTGGCTGGAGCAAGAGCTGCAAAAGCCTGCTCGCTTGCGCGTGCTCATCTCCTCTATTCAGCTGATTCCCGCACAACATGGATTTGAAAAATGGGCTAACTTTCCCCATGAGAGAAAACGCTTTTTTGCTCTCCTAGAAAAATACAAAATCAATAATTTGATTATTTTGTCAGGAGACCGCCACATCGGAACTATGGCAAAAACCAAACTTAAAAATGGAACTGAACTCTATGAAGTCACAGCTAGTGCCATCAATCGACCAGGGAACTTTAACGAAAAAGATCCCACTTATCTTGGCGCTAATATCCCTGATGAAAACTACGGAGTTATGACCGTGGATTGGGAACAAAAAACAGTTCATCTATCACTTAAAAATAAGAATAATGAGACTCCACTCTCAACCAAAATACGTTTTCAATAACTTTTTTTGGGTTACGCATAAAAGTGGGTATCAAAATACCCACTTTTGGTTTCCCTACCACAGTGCGATTTAGGAAACTCAAGACTTTCAGAAAAAAATCGTTTTTATTTTCTTAGATCGTAAGAATTTCAACGGCGTGTTGATCGGGATCCAAGGCTATGGCTTGAAAGCCTAGTAGAGTTTTTTGTGGGTCCAAAATTAATTGAAAACCTTGATCCTGTAATTCCTGACAAATTTGCTGAAGATCTTTTGAAACATTCACTGAAAACTGAAGCTGTGGCGAAGGCGCTGCATTTCCCGCAGAGGCTTCCAACAAATTTAATGTCAATGCGGAGAGCTGAGCTCGCAAAAGACGTCCACCTTTATCCACCTGTATCATTTGAAATTCCACGCCGAGAATCTCATAAAAACGGCGCATCGACTCTAGCTGTGAGGTCTTAATTGTGATAGAGGTAATAGACGTCGTCATTAATTAATCCTCATACAGGAATACCGCATGAAACAAGAAAAAATTTACCTAAAAGACTACACAGCCCCTAGTTTCCAAGTTCAGAGCCTGAAACTGGACTTTAACCTATATGAAGATCACTGCCTTGTTGTCGCCACTTCTAAAGTGCAAAAGACTGTTGCTGATGCCATCATCGAACTTGATGGTGAAGATCTTGAACTGGTAGAAGTCGCGATTAATGGCCGCCCCCTTACTCACGAGGAATATCGCACTGATAAACATTTTTTAAGAATTCCAATCAGTCCAGAGCAATTTGAACTTCGTGTGATCACTAAACTCAAGCCGCACGAAAATACTTCCTTAGAAGGACTCTATAAATCCAGTGGACACTTTGTAACTCAATGTGAAGCTCAAGGATTTAGAAAGATCACTTATTTTTGGGATCGCCCAGACGTCATGACCTCTTATGAAGTGACCATTGAAGCTGATAAACAAAAATACCCCGTGCTTCTTTCTAATGGCGATCGTCTTAAAGTAGAAGAACTTCCCCAGGGGCGCCACAGAGCTTATTGGCGTGATCCACACAAAAAGCCTTGTTATTTGTTTGCTCTCTTTGCGGGAGACTTAGGACTCATCCGTGATTCATTTGTGACCGCATCGGGCCGCAAAGTAAATCTAGAAGTTTACGCAGCTCATGGAAAGCAAGATCGTTGCGAACACGCCATGGAATCACTCAAAAAAGCTATGAAGTGGGATGAAGAGCGCTTTGGAAGAGAATACGATCTCAATGACTATATGATCGTAGCTATCGATGATTTTAATGCTGGCGCCATGGAAAACAAAGGACTCAATATTTTTAATTCACGCCTTGTTTTGGCTGACAAAAAAACTGCGACTGACAATGACTTCTTTGCGATTGAGTCTGTCGTGGCTCATGAGTATTTTCATAATTGGACCGGTAATAGAGTTACTCTTCGTGATTGGTTTCAACTTTCTCTTAAAGAAGGACTCACCGTTTTTCGCGATCAAGAATTTTCTGCAGACATGAGTGACCGTGGCTTGCAACGGATTGAAGACGTAGACTCTCTACGCGCTGGACAATTCAGTGAAGATGCGGGACCCAACGCTCACCCCGTTCGCCCAGAGTCATGCATGGCTGTGGATAATTTCTTTACCATGACGATTTATGAAAAAGGCGCAGAAGTGATTCGCATGATGCAGTCCTTAGTCGGAAAAAAAGGGTTCCGCAAAGGGATGGATCTTTATTTTGAACGTTTTGATGGAAAAGCCGTTACCACTGAGGACTTTGCGCAAGCTATTGCTGACGCTAACAAGGCAGACTTCTCACAGTTTAAACTTTGGTACACTCAAGCAGGAACACCCGAAGTTCATGTTCGTGAGTCTTATGATGCTACAAAAAAGCAATACACTTTGGAACTCAAACAAAGTTGCCGCCCAACCGCTGAGTCGACACAGAAAAAACCATTTCATATTCCGTTGTTTATTGCCCTACTCGATTCCAAGGGACAAGAAATGGCTCTGCAATGCTCAGGTCTTACTACCAATAGTGATGGGCAAAAGCTTATTGAACTCAAAGAATCACAAACTCAGTATGTTTTTGAAAATGTTAACGAGCGCCCCGTACTCTCTTTGAATCGTGAGTTTTCGGCTCCAATCAAGCTCAATTGGGAAGCTAAAGACGAAGATCTCTATTTCTTAATGAGCTTTGATTCTGATTCGTTTAATCGCCGAGAAGCTGCCAAAAAGATGACTCAACAAGTGCTAGTTTCATTGATTGCAAAACATGAAAAAGGTCAAGCTCTCGAAATACCAGAGACTTATTTTCAAGCTTTTGAAAAAATTCTGCGAGATCCCAGCTTAGATCCTGCCTACAAATCAAAACTCCTCCAGCCAATTCCTTACTCAAATTTGGCACAGGATTTACCCATTTTAAATGCCGAAGCTTTTCAAGCGGCTCGCGATAGCATGTGCTTCCAGCTTGCTTCCCGTTTTGAAAATCTTCTTTTAGAAACTTATAAAGCTCATCTTGGTGATAATGAAAAGCACCGCAAACTTAAAGCTGTTGTGCTCAAGTATCTCTCCTTGTTACCGCAGAAACACGAAGGAATGATCTGGCAGAATTATGTCCAAGCCCAAAATATGACTGATAAAGAAATGGGTCTACAATTATTGAGTCACTTAGAATCTCCTTATCGCCGTCAAGCTTTAGAAGATTTCTACCAGAGCTGGCAATCAGAAGGTTTGGTTTTAAATAAATGGTTTGCGACCCAAGCACTTGCGAGTCGTCTAGACACTTTCAAAGAAGTGCAAGAACTTGTGAAGCATCCAAAATTTCAAATTGCAAACCCTAATAATGTTTATTCTTTGCTGAGAAATTTTTCTGCCAACATCCCAGTGTTTCACTCTCCTCAATTGGATTGTTACACATGGTATGCCGATATGGTCATTCAGATTGATAAGTTGAATCCGCAAGTGGCAGCTCGCTTATGCGCTGGATTTAATTTTACACAAAAATTACCAGCAGCCCAAAAGGCCAAAGCAATGGCCGCTGTTGAAAAGATTTTAGCTTACGATGGATTGTCTAAAAACTCTAAAGAGTTACTCGTAACTTTGCGGAACTGAGCGCAGGAACTCGTAACGAGTTTCTGCTTTGCTCTTAAAGTGTCCACGCAAATCGCAGGTTGAAGTGCTACTTGCAGTGTCTTCAACCCCACGAGAAACCACACAGTAGTGTTTGGCTGTTATATGCACAGCTACGTGTTCTGTCTCGAGAATATACTGCAAACAATCTGCTATCTGCTTTGTAAGTCTTTCTTGAACCTGAGGGCGACGAGAAAAGAACTTAACAATGCGATTGATTTTAGAGAGTCCGATAACTTTTTTATTAGGAATATAAGCAACTGTTGCTAAACCATCGATCGTAACGAAATGATGTTCACACATAGAAATTGTATGGACATCTCGCACTACGATCATTTGATCGTAGTTCATTTTGTTATCAATAGTTGTGATCTTCGGGAAATTATCAGGGTTTAAACCGCTGAAAATCTCTTTCACATACATTTTGGCCACTCGATGAGGCGTCTTTTCCAAAGAGTCGTCTGTTAAATCAAGTCCCAATGTCTCCATGATCTCAGTAAAAAGCTTTTCAATTATATCAATTTTTTGCTCATCACTGAGCTGATTTTTAACCATAGGAGTAGGACGAACGTTAGCAAGAATAGATTCCACTTGGCAGCGGTCTAAATTTTTAACTTCAGCTTTTACAGATTTCTTTTTAGATTTAGCTATTTTGGCTTTAGTCATCCCTCACCTCGGAGGGCTTTTTTGCCGAAACTTTGCTGTAATGTCACCTAAAAATTGGCTCTAAACCACTAATTACACTTGGGAAGGGCCATTATCTTGCAGCAGATGGGGTAACTTTTGTAATCCACTGCTTTTTGCCAAGAATTCTTCCATCTTTTGACGGTACCGCGCTGTTAGAGGTGAAAACTCAAAGCGCACAAAAGGTTTTTCAACTGCTACCACTCTCCCCTGCAACAGCTCACTGGAGATTTCAGGAAAACAAAACCAGACATACTCATCCACAACTAAATCAACTTCTGAAGCCACATCAAAACTCACTTTTGCACCCGTCAAAGAAAGATTCATCGTGCTGCCCACGAGATGAAGATGCTCTGGAAAAGTCATCGCGGTCATCAGACTATGGCGCACTGCTGGTTTGCCAAAAAATCTTTTGCGGCGATCAAAGTAAGGGAATTTTATAAAACGGTGGATGGCAAAAAGAGTAAAGTAAGTTCACAACCGTAATAATGGTTTGCAGCACTTTGACTTCAAAATCAATATGTACAAAATCTTCAGGCAATACCCAGTATATGACAGAAACAAACCAACCTATAAAGGTGATGATCCAAGCTGCCTGCCAGGCTCTCTTTTGCGGTACAAAAAGCACCATGCCTAGTGCGGAAAATAACAAGAAAAATACCAAATACCCAACCCACCCCTGGAGCATTGCTGTCAGAAAAAAAGCTGAGTTGGTAATCAAAATCATTGTGGCAGCGTAAAGCACAACCTTAGGCATATTCTAATTTTAAGCCCAGAAAGTGTACGACACAAGCTGAGATCCTAACAAAATTTTAATGGTATTAAAGTCTTCCTCATTTTGTAACAATTCTCGCGTCTGTCTCAATTTTTGACACTTTTTTTTGCCTTAAATCAAAACTACTGCTCATGGGGCCCAAATAGTTTAGGGAATACTCCTTGCTCTGTTGTTGCTTCAGTTCACGAGGAGTTTTTAATGCAAGGTTTTTTGGCGTTTAGAAAGCGAACTGTTTTGCTGGTTGGGATACTACCCATTCTCTACTCCTTTCCTTCTTGGGCCGTAGAGCAGGTTTACATTGGCGAAAAGCACATCATGCCCAAAGCAGTTAAGCTTGCTATCACTCCACGTGGGCAAAAATACTTTGAAACTCGTTTAAGCAATGTCCTCGGAAACCTCGGTGTTAATTTTGAAGAAGGTTATTTCCCAACTCAGAGAATTGCTGCGGATAAAGATATTGACCTCGATGAGCTGGAGCGCAAACAACCAGAAGCTGTGCGCATGTTCAAACAGGTTCGCACTTTGCTCACACAGTATCTTACTGGCTTTGCACTCGATAACCATCGCCCTGCCGTGGAAATTGGAGATAGCGGTTATATAGCAAAGTTTAAAAAGTTTGGTCTATTAACAGATCAGGCCCTTATGGACTCTCTTGGTAAAAGAGAGGGAGCCGTGTTGGCCGTGGAACTCGAAATCACCAAACTTAAGATTGATTCTAGTTACGTAAAGGCATGGGATCTCAACAATGAATTTTTAGGACAAGTGGGATTAGAGGGCGTCCAAATTGAAGCTGGGAGCGATGAACAACCTTTGAAGTTGCGCTTACCATTTTACGTGCGCATCGACTCCCAAAATCGACTTGAGTTCACAGCCCTCAAAGTTGAACAAAATGTTGATTTAGCCCCAGTAGATCTGAACTACAAAAATTTAATCATTCCCAAAGTGGGAGTCATTATCAACGATAAGACCTATTATCTTAACAATGAAGAGGTCGAAAAATACCTGCGCTCGCAGCTCCCGACAATTCTTTTGGAAGTTCGCAAACACATCAAACAATTTGCAGAAACTCAACTACCTGATCTGTTAAATAAAAAAGCAAAAGAACAACTACAGGGTGCACTTGAGCAAGTTCAAGATATGGAAGCCCCCGGCACTGAGCCCGGTGATCGTCGACCCATGTTAAAGTGGGGCTTGATCCTAAAGCAGATGGACCTCAAGAATAGTCTCAATATTCAACTGGACGCCTACGTAGAGGATCCCGTTAACCCACGGAGCACTCTGGTTGCCTCTCATGCAGCCAAAGGCGAAGTGCAGTTTAATTCCATGCCTGCCCAGCAGTATGACATTGCTTTAAGTATTGACCGCGCTCTGATCAATCGAGTGATGAATCTTTCGTTTCAACGCAAGAACTTCGAAAACATTAAAACTTGTGATGGAACTCAGCTACGTTTAGTGGAAACACCTGTTATGGATTATGCTGCTCCACCTGCGAATGCTCCTAAAAACAATAAAGAAAGCTACATGAAGCTCAAGCTTGCAGTAGAGGCTGACCCCGGAACAATGTTTCTTAAGGATAAAGTTGTTGTCACTTTTGACCTATTAACGAAGTTACGCCAAAGAGCTCAGAAGGATGGCATTGAGTTAGTCATGCACTCCATTGACTTGGACACAGTTTATCTGGATCCAAAATACTACTCATTTTTAGGAAGTCTGTTTAAAAATAAGGTATTGGCAGAAGTTAAAAAAACACTTTCACAAGGGACGCAGAGTTGTGGTAATAACGCCGAGAGCATGATCCCTGGGAGTTTGCCACTGCCTCCGGAAATTTTAGGTTTAAAATTAGATATTAACAAACTACAAGTGGATCCCTCAGGTCATCTGGTGATGTACTTAAATTATCAAGGCACGTGATAGGATTATGGAGTCTTCTATGAAATCACTGAAACTATTAATTATTAACGCCCTCACTCTCATCATAGGTATTGGCCTAATGAGTGGCTCTTTTTCTCAGCGAGATGCACAAGCTGCTCGCTTTGAGCAGATCCCCTCATTGGAAGTTAAAAAGCTAGGGAACTTCCGCGGTCATTACTTAACTGTGATGTATGGTATTGGTTCAAAGCCATTCATTGCAACAGACGATACACAGATCATCTTAAACCAAGTGAAAGAAGTAAGATCTTTGGTTATTTCTGGTGACGAGGTCAAACTTCCTCCAGTTCAAGTGCAAAAAGAAGGGTTTCGCCCTGCTTACAATATGATTTTGTTAGTGGTTTCTCCACAACCTAATTTTTCTTGGGTGAACGCTGACGGGTCTGTCCCCCAAGGTCTTAGCAAAACAGGAAACCGCATGATCAGTAAAATTTTAGTGATCAATAAGAGCGACGTAGATCAGTTTGTTAGCACTCAGGGTGAAAAGTCTGTTTTATCAGTGCAGTTCTAAACGGTGCCGATTATTGAGTGATGGAGCGTGCGGCTTTGACTCCAGAGAGCAAAGCCCCCTCCAGTGTCTGAAACTTCTGAACTTCAGTAAAGTCTCCAACCAGCAGCACCTTGCCCTCAACTAAGGGCCCCTGAAAAATCCCCATATTCTGCGCATATGTCTTTGGCGTAAAATAACTAGAGCCCGCTCCAATCATTTTGACTTGTGTCCAATCCCGGTAGGCTAACCACTCTTTGTCTTTGTTAATCATCCGCGCCATGATCTCACGATCGGGGCTTTGATAAGTTGTGAGCTCACGCAAAGATTCACCATAACTCCAATGGGTCACCGCAGGTGCAAATCGCAAAAGAGAGTTTTTATTAATCTCTCGAACCGCTGCTTTCACCATTTTACCATGATTTAAACTTTGCAAACTGCGCAAGATATCTCTCTCAAAATTTAAACTTGAAAGACCTTTAACCTTTAAAAGCTGCTGCGACGGCAAGGCTAAAATCACTTGTTTTGCAAAATAACTCTCACGCCCCTGTGGAGTTTTAAAGATCAATTCCAATCCAAGAGGAATTTCTTGAATTTCTATGAGCTCCATCTGCGTGCGGGCAAAATATCCTGGGATAGGTCCAATAACTCTTTCAGCTAAAGAGTCCATGAATGCTCCCAGAGTTTCTGGCAAAATTAGATTTTTGGCACCATCTAAAGAGAGTTCATTTAAAAAGTGAAGAGCTGCAATATTATCTGCCGAAGTTCCATACTTAAACTCGAACTGCATCTCAAAGGCTTTAGCTAATTCAAAGCTAGTTTTCTTGGCAATTTCACTTAAAAACTCAGCCAGACTGAGGCTATCATAGTAAGCACTCCGCTCTAAGCGAGGGGCATTTTCATAAGTTAATATTAAACTTTGACTGGCAAAAAGATCCTGTTTAGCTTCAATTAACGCTCGTAGGAACTTCTGAATATCCTTTTTGTTTTGTGCCGGAATATATTCTTGATTGCGTATGACAAAAGATTCATTTTGCGGAGCCCATTCTTGAGGACGGTAACCAAACTCCTTGAGATAACCCAACAGAGTGGTGTCTGTACTCGAGAAAAACTCAGCTCCCAAGTCGACCTTCTGCCCCCCGCTGAGATGGGCCGCATAAGCGCGTCCCCCCAGTCGCTGACTTCCTTCAAAAAGACGAAAAGGAATTTTAGCCTTTTTGAGTTCATAGGCCGCAGCTAAACCTGCTGCTCCCCCTCCAACGATGAGAATTTCTTTTTCTAAAATGCGCTTGTTATTGGTAAAAGCAGCATCAAAACTCGCACAGCTAGATAACAGCAAGCTAGCACCGCCACCGAGGGCGCCTTTGAGGAATTGTCGTCTTTGAAATCGATTTGATGCCATTTGTTTTTATTTAAGAATGGCTCCATGTGAAAAGCAAGGTTTGATAAAACAAATAAAGAAGATTAAAACCAAAGCAACAAAAAGGGACCATAAATGAATCTCAACAGCGAGCAGTTACAACTTTTTATCGAGCAAGGATATGTCGTAGTAGATGATTTTTTGCCCGAAAAGCAAGCAAATCAACTCTCTGAACAAATCGACTCGTTGAGTGAGCTTTCAGCCCTTAAACCAGCAGCCATTGGCACCCGAGCCACTCATCAGGCCAATACCAGTATTCGTGGAGACTGGACTCGCTGGTTTGACGAAAAACCCACATTGGAATGTGAGATCTCCTTTACCCAGAGCCTTGAACACCTTCGCCAGCAGTTTAATGCAGAACTCTATACGGGTTGTCGAAGATTTGAATGTCACTACGCCTTATATCCCCCCAGCACTGGTTATCAGAAGCACTATGATAACTTCAAAGGCACCAACTCCCGCGCCATCACTTTTGTGTATTATCTCAATGATCAGTGGCAAAACTCTGATGGGGGGCATCTACTCTTGTACTCCCCCGAAAATCCTGAAATGATTCTCTCTAAAATTGAACCCCTCTGGAACCGTCTGCTGCTCTTTAAAAGCCAAGACTTTCCTCACGAGGTTTCTCCTACTTTTAAGAACCGTAAAAGTATAACGGGATGGATGAGAACGGATGAATAAACTTTTGAGTGAGGTGCTTTTTTCACGTTGGCTCGCGCGAGTTGGCATTTTGACCTTTGCCCTCATTGCGACCTTTTTTGCTCTCACTGCCCCTTTCATTCAAAAGGACTTTATTGATACTTTATTGGGGCAATCACACACTGCTTATTTTACTTTTCTCACCCCAGTGCAAATGATCTTCATTGCTTTTTTCTTTATTTTAGTGGCGCAAGCTTTTCAGCAATTATCATTTTATTTGGGCGCCCGCGAAGCTATTCTCATGCAAGGCGTTCTTTCTAAAAAAATCTATCGCAAAACTCTTGATCTCAAAGTGGATACCCTAAGCCATCGGCCCCTTGGTGAAATCGTACAGCTTTATGCCACAGATGTCCCCGGGGCCACTGTGCTCTTGGACCAAACAATTCCGGCTGGAGCTTCGACGCTTTTTCCTCTTCTCCTTGGACCCTTTGCTATTGCCTTCTTTTTTGAAGTACCTATTTTACCAACTCTTCTCACGATGGCACTCATCATTAGCATCAATACATTTTTAGCTTTTCGCCAATCTAAGTTTTTTTACAACTTCAAACAACTTGCCGGCGAAAGATTAGGCGTGGTCAATGAATGGATTCAGAATATCCGTACTATCAGAATTTTAGGTTGGGTCGAACAGTTCGAAAAGACAATTTTTGAAAAACGCGAAGTGGAAACTGTTAATCGCGTGCGCATGGTCACTAATGGCCAAATGATGAATGCCATTTCTTCGTCCGTCACTTTTGTACTTAATGTCGTTGCTCTGACAAGTTTAATTTATTTTGGCAAAGGCCAAGTGACGAGCGGCGAGCTTTTAGCTTTACTCTGGATTGTCGGTGTTTTTCTCACTCGCCCTTTTCGCCAAATGCCCTGGTTTTTTACCTTTGCTTTTGATGCTTGGACCAGCCTCAAACGACTTGATGGTTACCTCTCCATAGAAAACTCAAAAGCAACAGAACCCCCTCAGCTCAAAGCTCATCAAATTAATAAAAATCCTGCCCGTCACGATATTGATCTTTCGGTGAGAAATTTGTATTTGCAAATTCAGGGAAAAACTATTTTAGAAGATTTTAATTTAGATATTCAAAAAGGTGAATTCGTAGCTATTGTGGGCGAAGTGGGCTCAGGCAAATCGATGCTCCTCCTGTCTCTATTAGGAGAAACAGGAGCATACTTCCGAGAGTACTGGCTTCAGGGCACTAACGTGCTGGCGCAAAACCCAGCTCAGTGGAAAAAGTATTTCTCCTATGTTCCGCAAGAAGGTTTTATCATGAGTGCGAGCCTTCGTGAAAATGTTGTTTTTGATTACGGCGCTGACGAAAGTGTCGACCAAAACGTGTTACGCTCTCTCCAACTTTCACAATTTGATCTCGCAACAGAACGAGTGGAAAATGGACTCGAAACTGATATTGGCGAAAGAGGAGTTAATCTTTCGGGGGGCCAAAAACAACGAGTGAGCTTGGCACGTGTGCACCATCACAACTCTCCTATTTTGCTTTTAGATGACTGCTTGAGCGCTGTCGATGTGGACACAGAAGTAAAGCTTTTTAATGATTTACTCCACGGAGACTGGCAAGGTCGTACGCGTATTCTAGTAACCCATCGCTTGAGTATACTACCAAAAGTAGATCGTATTATTTTTTTAGAAAATGGACACATCGAAGCTCAGGGAACATTTGACGAATTATTAGCTCACAGTGAAAAATTCAGAGAGTTTTCTATTTCTGTTCAGCAAAATGAAAATGCGGCTGCTCCGGGAGAGTTATTATGAAACCCTCAACTAAAATAAATACCACGGCAGATGGCAGCCCCCTTGGAGTGAGTGGTTTTAGAAGCGAAGTCTATAATACACTCTATCAAGCCTATTCACCTTTTTTGGTGCGCATTTTAGCTTGCCTCTTCTTAGGCCTCTGGGGGAGAGGTCTGCTCCTTGGCAACGCCAATGTGATTGGTTATTGGGTGGATAGCTTTTGTACCGGCCCTCAATGCAAAGAGGCGCCTTCTTGGTTTGCAAGCTTTGTAACTTCAGATTACCTCACCTTACTTGCAATCATGACTGGAATTGGCTTTGTTTCCACTTTGGTTTTTCGCGTGATCTTTTCTCGCCTTTCGGCGCGGGCTGTTTCTACAATTTACGACGAAGTCACCTATCGCACGTCGCGCTTTCCGATGAGTTTTTTTGATAAGACTCCCACGGGAAGAGTAACAACTCGCTTCTCTAATGATTACGGCCAAGTGTTTCGTCTTTTTGGCGGCCCCTTAGCGGAGTTTGCTTCCATTATTTTTGATTTATTGATGATGATTATTTTGATCACCCTTGCCAGTCCGATTTATTTGGTATTTGTGGTCTTGATTGCGACTTTAAATTACTTAGTCTACTTATTTAATCGCAAAAGATTGCGGGCCAATCGCCGTGAACTATCGGCAAGTCGCTCTCCCTCTATTTCTCATTTCTCTGAAACCACTCAAGGCGCCAGCACCATTCGCACCTTCAATCGGCAATCAACTTTTATCGAACGTTTTGAGCGATTGGATCAGTATTATCTTACGCAAAAACTTAAAACTACGGGGATGGTTTTGGGCTTTTCGTTTCAAATGAATAGCCTCACGGCATTGCTATTTCTGACCACAGGTCTCAGTGCCTACTATCTTGTACAACAAGGCTGGGTAAGTGTTGGCTCCGTTGGGGTTGCTTTTACCTTTATCGCGATGAGTGGCAACACTGTGCAGATGTTCTTTGAATGGTTAACTCAATTTGAAGAAGCCATGGTGGGTTTAGAGCGATTGGACGATTATTTGCGAAAACCTTTAGAAAACGGGGCTATCTTGCCGGCAGCCACTCAATTTTCTACGGGGCATGCCAAGTTAGATCGGCCTCAACCCAATTTGGCCTTTGATAAAAATGCAGAAATTGAAGTGCGGGACCTATGGTTTCGCTATCGTGAAGACCTTCCTTGGGTTCTTAAGGGACTTCATTTTAAAATTTCTAAGGGTGAACGCGTGGGAATCATTGGGCGCACCGGAAGTGGCAAGTCCAGCTTGATTCAAGCGCTTTTCTTTCTCTATCCTGCTGAAAAAGGTCAAATTACTATTAATGGTTTAGGGCCTGACCTCAGCAATCAAGACCTCTTGCATAACTTAAATAACTTCCGCTCACAAATGTCCCTTATCACGCAGGACCCCGTGCTCTTTCAAGGTTCTCTCCGTCTGAACTTGGATCTTCATAACAAATTTTCTGACGAAAGAATTCTAGAAGTATTGGAGAGAGTGGGCCTGAGGACATGGACACTCTCACACCCTCTCGGGCTAGAACAAAAAATCGAAGAGCGCGGAAAAAACCTCTCGCTGGGAGAGCGCCAATTGCTTTGCATGGCACGCAGTCTTCTTCAAGAGACGCCCATTGTGGTCATGGATGAAGCCACGTCTTCAGTAGACCCACAGAGTGAAGAAATTATGGTCAAAGCCACCGAAGAGTTCTTTAAAGACCGTACACAAATTATTATAGCCCACAGACTCTCCACTCTTAAGAAATGCCATCGTGTTCTTTGGCTCGACAAAGGAGAGATTAGAGCCTTTGATCAAGCGGATGTTGTCCTTGCAGAGTTTGCCCGACAGGCCGATGATAAAAAAGTCTAAAACTTTGATTTGAGATTGAAGTCTTTTTTGTTTTTGATTAGAGTTTTGAAATACTTCCCACCTCAAGGAGAGCACCATGCAGGACGAAAACAAATCTGCTGTGGACGCAAATGAACAACAAGTGTTGTTTGCGCTTCTTGAAAATTGGTCTGCACTGACTCACAACGAACGTATCGAAAAATTCAGAGGTCTTCCACGCACGGAGGCTGAAGAACTTTTTTTGAGCTTAAAAATTCATGATCAAGCAGAAATTATATCTGAAGCCAGTTCACACCTCGAAAAAAGATCGTGGATCAGACTCCTCGCTCCTGATGACGTGGCTGACGTCATTCAGGAATTAGGACAAGAATACCGAGAAGAATTGCTTTCGTTATTAGACCCACAAACTCGACGTGAGGTCACAGTTCTGCTGGCATACGCTGAAGACAATGCTGGGGGCTTAATGAGCTCACGCTTTGTTCGCCTCAGACCAGAAATGACAGTGGATGAAGCTATTTCTTATCTTCGTATGCAATCTAAAACTCATGTTGAAACAATTTATTACGCCTACGTTCTCTCTTCGGATCAGAGCCTTTTAGGGGTTGTTTCTTTCAGAGAGTTATTTTCAGCGGCCCCAGGAAAGCGCATTGAAGACATCATGAAAACTGATGTGATTCGTATTTCCGTGGATGTGGACCAAGAACAAATTGGACGCCTGTTTCAATCCCAAGACTTAATGGCTATTCCTGTTGTCGACGACCAAGGACGCATGCAAGGTATCGTGACTTTTGATGACGTCGCAACTGCGATTCAAGAAGAGGCAACAGAGGATATTCAAAAGATGGGTGCTGTCGAAACTCTCGATGCTCCGTATTTAAAAACTTCTCTTCTCGAGCTCATCAAAAAACGAACTGGTTGGCTTTTATTACTATTCTTTGGTCAAATGTTCACCGCAACTACCATTGGCTATTTTCAAAACGAAATTGAACGAGCCGTTGTGCTGGCGCTATTCATTCCTCTCATTATCAGCTCTGGAGGAAACTCAGGCTCGCAAGCTTCGACACTTATCATTCGCGCCATGGCTCTTGGTGAAGTGCGCATGAAAGACTGGTGGCGCGTTCTAAAAAGAGAACTTCTTGCAGGCTTAGCACTGGGTACTATTCTAGGTTTAGTCGGCATGATTCGCATATTAATTTGGCCAACCAAAGAAGCTGTCTACGGCCCCCACTACGCTCTGATCTCACTCACAGTATGTTTTGCTCTTGTGGGCATCGTTCTATGGGGAACCATCACTGGCTCAATGTTGCCATTTCTTCTCAGAAAATTAAAACTAGATCCAGCCAGTGCCAGCGCTCCAGCCGTCGCCACTCTTGTCGACGTCACAGGCCTCGTATTGTACTTCTCAATAGCAAGCTTATTACTCAAAGGCACATTGCTATAACTAAAAAAATCTAACATACAACGGTACATCTCACCCAAGAAACTCACAAAAAAGAAATCCCACTGCAGCACTAAAACTCCGGCTCCTCCAGCGCGAAGCTCAACTCCGAGTATTCCCGCCAGAGAGCTCCTGCTTTTTCACTCAGGTGGGGGCTCCCAAGTTTGGAGTGTGCTGGCGTCGCAAAACCTCATAGCTCCAGCACAGTGATGCCCTCGTTGGCAGGGACATCCGACAAGCGTGACGCGTTCGCCATTTTTAAGAAAATCTTTTGCCGAGAGCTGCGTGTATGGAGTCCTCTGTGGCTGGGACGCACTCATCCATGAGTTAACCAGCATCGCCCTAGCGGGCGAACGCGTCACGCT
>JBKHVM010000051.1:0-17710 GCA_046570065.1 Bdellovibrionia bacterium | reverse complement strand
GAATTCAATACGAAATTTAATCCAGGCTCTCGTTTTGGTGGGGACTATTTTGATATTTTTGAGCATGAGGATAAGTTAAAGTTTGGCATACTCATTTCTTCGGCTTCAGGCTATGGACTATCTTCTGTTTTGTTGGCCGTAATTATTAAAATTTCTTCGCAAATTGAAGCACGCCGAGGATTACCGCCGCATCAAGTTCTCAAAACACTAGCTGAAGAAGTCATTCCACAAATTAAGAACCAAGATCATGCAAGTTTGTTTTATGCAGTAGTTGATCGACGTAATTTTGAAATGGAATATTCCTCAGTTGGAAAGATAATTGGATATCACCAAGTTTCAGGTCAAGAGCGTCTTGAGGAGTTAAAAGGCTCGATCCGTCCCCTCGGGGCTGGTTTTGTGGACGATATTGTTTCGCATAAAGTTCAACTCAATCCTCGAGATAGGTTTATTCTAGTCACGGAGGGTGTTGCAGAGAGCCAGACTGCTGATGGTAAGACTTGGGGTGAAGATGGTCTTATTTCTGCGATTCGCACTGCTCCTAAGCTTGGTGTTCATGAGTTGAGAAATGAGATTCTCTACATGAATGAATTGGCTACCGGCAAAAAAACACCTTTGCGCGATCAAACAATTATCGTAGGTGAAGTGAAGGACCGCGTTATAAAGCTTGCTCGCAAGTGAATTGACAAAGGCAGAGCTTTAAACTGCCTTTTTCTTGCAGCATTGAATTGAAAGTATTAAAACTGACGAGTTATTGACAACATGAAAGGAACAGCAAGATGGCTGAAGTGCAAGTTTTTGAAGGAGCATTGGATAAGGGTTTAGAAGGTATCGTGGCATGTACCACTGCCGTGTCTTCTATCGTGGGAGCAACATTAAATTTTCGCGGATATACTATTGAGGATTTAGCAGCTAATTCTACATTTGAAGAAGTTGTTTACCTTTTGTGGAACAATAAGCTTCCAAATAAATCTGAGTTAGAAAGCTTTAGCAAAGAATTACATCAAGAAATGACTCTGTCTCCAGAGTACTTGAATGTATTAAAAAGCATTCCAACAAATACTCATCCAATGAGTTGGTTGAGAACAGCAGTTTCTCTACTTGCACATTATGACAACCAAGCGCAAGACATGTCCCCGGCAGCTAATGCAAGCAAAGCTTTGCGCTTAACTGCTAAAATGGGAACGATCGTTTGTGCTTTCGATGCCATTCGTAAGGGCAAGCAGCCAGTAGCTCCGCAAGCAGGTAAATCTGTCGCATGGAACTTTATGTACATGTTGGGCGGTGGTGTTGAGCCAAAAGCAGAGCATGTAAAGGTTTTTGATACTTGTTTGATTTTACATGCGGATCACGAACTTAACTGTTCTGCATTTGCAACTCGTGTAACAGCTTCTTCTCTTTCTGATTTACACTCTGCAATTGTTTCAGCTATTGGCGCTCTTAAAGGACCTTTGCATGGTGGTGCCAATGAGCAAGTTATTTTGATGCTTCAAAAAATTGGCAATATCGAAAATGCTCGTACTTTTGTTAAAGATGCATTAGCAGCTAAAGAAAAAGTAATGGGTATTGGTCACCGCGTTTATAAAGATGGCGACCCTCGCGCAAAGATTCTCAGAAAAATGTCTGAGAAGTTAACTAAAGATGCTGGCATGGCTCACATGTATGAGATGTCAACTTTGATCGATGATACAATGTACAACGAAAAAGGTTTGATGCCGAACGTAGATTTCTACTCAGCAACTGTTTATTACAGTATGGGAATTCCAACTGATATTTTCACTCCAATTTTTGCAGTTTCAAGAATTGCTGGCTGGTGTGCTCACGCTTTTGAGCAATATGCGAATAACCGTATTTACCGTCCGCGTGGAAAGTGGGCTGGTAAAGAAGGGCTTTCTTGGAAGCCAGTTGAGCAACGCTAAGAAGATAAACATGTAGATGATAAAAGAGGCTAAAGTAATTTGGCCTCTTTTTTTTGGAGGAACAATGGCTTCAGTTTTTACAAAGATTATTAGTGGTGAGTTACCAAGCTACAAAATATACGAAGATGATCTAGTCATGGCATTTCTTGCTCTTGATCAAGTGAACTTAGGTCATACTTTGGTGATCAGCAAAGAAGAAATCAATCACTGGCTAGATGTGCCTGCCGAAACCTACACGCGAGTGCATTTGGTTTCTCAAAAAATTGGCAAGGCAATTAAAAAGGCTACAGATTGTCCTCGCGTGGGTCAGATCGTTGCTGGATTTGAAGTTCCTCATTATCACTTGCACTTAATTCCAGCATGGTCGATTCCTGATCTCAATTTTGCACGAGCACAAAAAAGAAGTGATGAAGAAATGAAGAAAATCCAACAAGCCATAATTAATGAGATTTCTTAACGATATCATTTTGATATTGTTCAAAGACATTTAAAAATCACTACTTCTTTTTACTTACTGATTATAAACTTAATTCAAATCTCTATTGGGATTGGGAAGGAGGTGGTGCTTATGTGTAATCATGAATGTCACATAATCGCGGCGGAGGTGGCAGCTTTTTAAGCTGGACCTTCGCCTAGGTTAATCAAACAGCCGGGAAGCACCCGTAAGGGATCCACCCGGCTGTTTCTTTTTGGAGCAAAAATACCTTTTCAGTTCAGGCCCAAGATTCCGATACTTTGGTATAGGATAAACGTTTAGGAGTCTATGGGCGACAATAAGAATCAGTTCAACAGCAACAGCGTGGACGACATCATTCAAATAGACTTTGATCTGAATGAGCTTAAGCAGGTCTCTCAAACTTTTTTTGAAGAAGCTGAGGGAATTCTTGAGGACTTGGATCAATTGATTCTTCGTTTAGAAAAGAACCCACAAGATGAGCTCACTATAAACCAACTTTTCCGCAAAGTGAACACTCTTAAGGGTGCAGTTGGAGCTGTCCCTGGTGGGCAGCTATTGGGTTCTCTTGCGCATGAGTTTGAAGCCCTACTTTCTCGCATAAAGAAAGAAAAGCTAGCGGTCACTAAAAATTGTATTGATCTCTTCTTGCACAGCTCAAAAATGCTCAAGATGATGGCTGATTCATTACGCAGCAGCCGTGATATTTATCCAGAGGAACTAAGTTCCGTGATCGAAGCAATATCACGTTACAGTCAAATTTCTTTTGATGGTGGTAGTTCTGTTGAGATCGTTGCGGAAAATAAGAAAGTTAGTTCAATTAAATTAGAAAAAGAAAGTCTCAGAGAATTGAATGACCAAGAGGACGGAGTTTGGCTGACAACGGGTCAGCTCAGAGAAATAAGTCAGCTTGCTGGAGAGCTTCTGGTTCTTAAGAACATGCAGAGCTCCTTTACGCAGGTGCAAGAAAAAAGATGGCAAGAGTTTTCACAAGGTATCACTAGGCTCTCTGACCAACTACAGGGATATATACTTCAGATTCGTAAAGAGCCAGCCGGAAATTGTTTTAAGAACTTGCCTGTTTTAGTCCGACAGACTTCTTCGGAGCTTAATAAAGAAATTGATATTGATCTAATAGGTATGGAAACTCTCATTGATAAGAGTTTAGGTTCAGAAATATATAAAGCTCTTGTGCATCTCGTACGAAATTCAATGGATCATGGTATCGAAGATGTATTCGATCGAACCACCTCGGGAAAAAATCCAAGAGGAAAAATCACTTGTGAAGTGTCAGAAAACTCAGGAGTTGTTGTCACTAAGCTTTCGGATGATGGGCGCGGCTTAGATGTAAATAGAATTCGTCAGCGTGCGATTGAACGTGGATTGATGAGTCCTGATGCTGAGCTTACAGAGAGCGAAATCTACCAGTTTATTTTTCAAAATGGCTTTAGTACCAAAGATAAAATCACTACTGTTTCTGGGCGTGGTGTTGGTATGGATGTGGTTAAGACCATTGTTGATAAATATGGTGGTAAAATTGATATACAAAGCAAAATAGGTGAGGGGACTACATTTATCTTAAGCACTCCGACACCTCAAAATATCATGGTTGAATCTACTTTGATCTGTTCAATGATGGATACTATGGTGGCAGTTCCGTTGGCAGCAGTAGCACAAATTAAATCCTGTGATCAGCTGTATCTCTCGGATTTGGATGGAATGCGATGGGCTCAAATTGAGGGTCATACTGTTCCCTTAATGACGTATCAAGAGTACTGTCAGCGCAAGATTTTTATAGCGCCGACTCAGGTAAAAGCTAAGACCGCAGTTGTGATGAGAGTCAAAGAGCAATACATTGCTCTGCTGGTAGATCGCATAGAGCAACAGTCAGACTTAGTGATCAAAGAACTAGATGGTATCACTGGTGAAATGCCAGGCTTTCGGGGAACCTCAGTTTTAACAGACGAAAAGATTGCATACATTGTTGATCCAGAGGCTCTGCTTTATTTGCTATTTAAACTATCTGAAAGGGAATCTGCATGAGTGATTTCTTTGGGGATTCATTTACAGAGGAACTAAAGTCTTTCTATCTCGATAGCGTTAGCGGAGAAGTACAAAAGTTTCTCGAAGCATCAGATGCTGATACTTGGGAGATTTTTAAAGCCGAAATCAAGCCGCTACTTTCTGGGTGGGCGGGAGATGCTAGCGCTAACGACTTTGTATATTTAAGCAAGTGGTTGACACAGCTTGATCAAATTTTTGAGGAGCAGATTAAAAGTCTAGAAAATCTTAAGTTGGTATTAAAGAACTTAAACGAATATTTGGCAAAAATAAAAGAGACTCTCAGTGATTCAGAGGAGTGGTCTAAAAAATTTGATTTAGTAGGATTAGATCAGAGTAAAAAGCTTTTTCTACATTGCAGTTACAATCATCAAGAGTTTTTAATATCAGCACCAAATGTTTTAGAAGTCTTGGGGAAGAGCACCATATCACCCTTGCCAGCTCAAAAGAGCCGAATACTCGGGATGTTGGCATTTCGAGGTGATGCAATACCGATAGTAGTGTTGGATGAAGTAGATAAAGGTGCAGTCGAAACTTTTAGGTATTTTGTGATTTGCGAGATTCGTCAGGAGCGCTTTGCTTTGCCAGTCAGTCAAGCGGATCGATTGGTTGAAGTCACAAATAAGGAGCTTCAGCCAGTGGAGAACTCTGGACACTTCCAAGCAGAATTTGTCACTCACTTCACACGTTATGAAGATAAAAATATGTATGTTTTTTCACTTGAGAAATTGGTGGCAGCTTGAACTCTTACTATTTGTATCCTGGAAAACTTGCGGCATTTAAAGAGGAAACAGTCGTTTCGACTTTATTAGGTTCTTGTGTGGCAGTGGCTCTCCATGATCCTACCTCCAAAGTAGGTGGATTGAACCACTACTTATTACCTGAGGGTATGCAAGGTGAGCGTGAGAGTGCCAGATATGGAATCGATGCAATTCGTATGTTGATTGAAGAGTGTGTTCAGCTGGGGGCTGATCGTCGACGGTTGCAAGCTAAGATATACGGTGGCGCCAATGTCATCAGTGTTTCCAAATTAGGTGATGGCATTGGTACAAGAAATATTGAGATTGCAGAAAAAGTTTTAAGAGAGAATGGGATTCAGATCTTAGAGAAAAATGTTGCCGGAGAAAGTGCCCGCACAATTAAGTTAAACACAGCAACTTTTGAAGTTATGCACAATATGCGCGGAGAAGGAAGTGTCGATAAGCCTGTGGATATCTCTGGCTTTAAACCATTGACAGTTCTTAAGCAAGTTAAGGTGCTGATTGTTGATGACTCTGCAACGGTGCGAACTTTGTTTTCTAATATTTTTACGAAAAATGGTTTAGAAGTTGTCGGTGTGGCAGCAGATGCGTATCAAGCTCGAGAGATGATCGTACAAAAAAAGCCAGACGTTATTACACTAGATATAGAGATGCCTAAAATGTCTGGAGTCATGTTCCTAGAAAAGCTAATGGCGCATCATCCTATTCCAGTGGTGATGGTATCTTCTCTTGCGAGCACAGGAGAAGCTGCTTTGCGAAGTTTAGATTTGGGCGCAGTAGAGTTTGTTCATAAGCCTTCACAGTTTGATCCCGCAGTGCTTCGTGATTTGGCAGAGACTCTAGTTACTAAAGTCAAAGCCGCAGCTTCTGTGAATGTCATAAAGAAATCAAAAGAACGAGCTATTATAGATGAAGCTAACAAACCAGCACCAAGCAAGGCAAATCGTCGGGCTGCCGAACTGAAGGTGATTACTGTGGGAGGAAATGCAGGAGCTGCACCAGGAATTGAGAGCTTTATCAAGGGTCTGGCTGCTGATACCCCTCCAGTCGTAGTGTCATGTAGTACAGTTGCAACCTTTTTAACTGCATTTACACAAAAACTAAAAGCTGGCAGCAAGGTCGATAGTGTTATCGCAAAAGACGGTGAAGCGCTTAAGATGGGAACGGTTTATTTTATTCCTGCCGAGTATCATGGAAAAATTCAATCTTCAGCTATGGGTCCAGTTTTGAAACTTGAAAAAAGTGCTCCAGTATCTTCACAGCTTCCTTCGAGCAATGTGTTATTTAAATCAGCCTCTCAAGCTTATGGTAAAGGAGTCTATTCAGTACTTTTTGGTGGTTTTGGTTCGGACGGTGTTGATGGGCTTGCTGCGGTACAAAGCGGTGGAGGCATTACGGTGGTTCAGTCGCCAGAAGAGGCACAATTTCCTTATGCTCCTCAGTCAGCCCTGCAAATTGGGGTTGCTGATGAAGTTTTAACGAGTGCTGCGATAGCCAAACACTTGATGCAGGTTCGAAATCAGAATCTATATTAAGGTATGAAAAGATTTTTAAATTTTGTTGGTGATGAGTTTAGAGAAAGTCAAAGTGTGCAGTGGCAGAAGGTAAAGTCTTTACCTGAGAATGAGTATGAAGTTGCAAAGTCCGAGCCGCTAGATTTTGTGATGTCACTTCCTCAACAAAAAAAAGCATTATCTGAATATGAAAAGTGGCCTACTGAAAAACGAGTGGAATCTTTGTTGAGTTTGGCATGGGGTCTTGAGCATCGCGCCGAAGAGTGGGCTCTCTTGGAAGCTCAATGCACAGGGTTGCCTGTATCTTGGATCAAAGAAAAATCTATTCTGGCAGGTTCTCGTTTTTTTAAAGAACAGGCTGCACAACTTCAGTTGTTAGCAAATAATGGAGAAGAGATAAGCCCCCTTGGTATTGTGGCAATACTGTCTCCCTGGACTTTGAGTACGCGCTTTGTAAGTGAACATTTGGCGCCAGCCTTGGCAGCAGGCAATGCTGTGGTAGTGAAATTAAGTCACAAAAATCCCAGTGCTGTAGAAATTTTCGGTCAATTAATAAAAGAAAGCGGCTTGCCTCAGGGCTTGGTCAGTTTATTTTTTGGTGAAGGTGACAGCCTTGGGTCTATTATCGCGGCTCATCCCTCGGTGAAGAGTGTTACTTTTGCGGGAAGAGCTGATGTTGGAAAAGCGATTATTAAGATATGTGCAGAGAAATTGAAACCTTGTTTTGTAGAAATGAGCTCCAAAAATAATTTGGTCCTCTTAGATGGTTGGCAGCAGCAAAACTTAGAAGATATTTTTGCAAGCGCCTTTATGGGTTGGGGGCAAACCGGGTGGAATACCAATCGTATTTTTATCCTAGAATCTCAGTTGCCTGAGCTAAAGAGCAAAATAGAAGAGTGGGCTCAGCAAGTGCAATACGACAGTCAGAAGTTTGGCCGCTTGTTGTACTTTGAAGAACGTAATAAAAAAATGAATGAACATCAGCAAAAGCTAGTCGAAGAGCATGGGAAGGTGATCAGGTGTCAGTTTTCGCCATATCCTCTTTTTGTTTTTGATCTGCCCCAATGCACGGATTACCAACAAAATGAAATGGATCTGCCAATATTTATCATTAACAGTGTTAAATATCTCCACGAGATTCCTAAGTGGATTGATAATTCTGATTCACACTTTAAAGTAGTGTTGCGTGGAAATTTAGAGAAGTGTTTGAAGCTATCAGAAAAGCTCACTGTGCCTAGTATTGAAATAAACCAGTGGCTTTCTCAGGGAGCTGATGGTGATACTGGTTGCAAATCTTCTTTTTGGGGAGACAAGAATAAGAATCTCAACTCCACTCGATTTGCTTATGTCAAAAACGTGACTTTCAGATAATCCTGTCAAATTTATAACACTTTTGAGTGGAGTTTATTTGACAGTACTCGACCTAGTTGAGCTGGTAAGTTCTCATGCGTGTACGAACTTCACAGTGCTGGCAATAGGCCTCTTCTTTGATCTGGTGAGTTTCTTGATCCACTACATGTCGGAGTTCTAAAACTGTTCCACACAACACACAGTTGTTTTGTGATGAAATAAAATCTTTGTGCTGTTTTTTTTCAGGCTTTTCGAAGTACTTTATTTTGTTCTGTTGCATCTTGCCTCAAGCTCTCTGCAGTTAATTCTGCTTTTAAGTTAGATACTTGAGGCTTACTGCAAAAGGCGTTCACAGACTGAAGTCGGTTACTAACTGACTATCGATACGATGTCTTTCAAATCCCATCTCAATGAGTTCAGATATGAGCTGGCGGTACGAAACTCCGCTGGCCTGCCACATCTGTGGGTACATCGAAATTTTAGTAAAGCCTGGGATGGTATTGATTTCATTAATGTAGAGCTCTCCTTTTTCTGTTAAGAAAAAGTCCACTCTGGTAAGTCCATCACAACCCATGGTCTTGTAAGTAAGGCATGCCATATCCTGAATGCGCTTCACTGTGTTTGCATCAAGTTGTGCTGGAATAATGATTTCTGCACCTTTTTCATCTATATATTTTGCTTCGTAAGAGTAAAACTCATGAGTGGCTCTCACTTCTCCAGGAAGGGAGGCCTGAGGGGATTCATTTAAGCCTTTGACTGAGCATTCTATTTCTCGGCCTTGTATAAATTCTTCTGCCAAAACTTTGTGATCAAAGCGATGGGCATCTTTTAGCTTTTGTTCGTAGTCTTGAGCACTTTTAATTTTATGAACGCCTACAGAGGAACCCGCATTCGCTGGTTTAATAAAAAAGGGAGAACCTAGTTTGGCAACAACGTCATTATAAGAAGTAGGGTTATGAGGGGTTAGTAACAAATATTTTGCATTGGGTATGTTTCGTTCAAAAAGAAGTCTTTTCATGACTTCTTTATCCATCCCAGCAGCAGAAGACCAAACTCCACATCCCACAAATGGTAAATTGATCATCTTAAAGAGTCCCTGGATACTTCCATCTTCACCCATTGTTCCGTGAAGGATAGGAAAAGCTAAATCAAGATTTATTTTTTTACCCGTTTCTATAAAAAAGAGCACAGGTTGAGATTTTAAGCTCATTGGAGCCACGGGCTGAGCTCCTGCAATTAAGCTGTGGTCATTAAGGGCAATGACCTTGTCGAATACAGAGGCGTCTTCAAAATAATACCAAGACCCTTGCTTACTAATTCCGACGTAGTGAGGAATATATTTTTCGAGATCTAAGGCAGCGGCAATATTTTTGGCAGAGCGAACAGAAACTTCGTGCTCTGCTGATTTTCCACCAAAAATTAAAGCGATATTTTTTTTCATATTTTCTCCTAGGCCCATTCAACTAGTTCATGAGCTAGTCCTTGAATGCCTTTAAATATTAAATGTGGTTTTGCATCTGTGTACATATATGCAGGAGTCGTTACCACTTTTGTTTCTCGGTCAGTGATGTAATCATCAACGGGACAAACTTCGTGGTGAGCGCCTGTTTTAGAAATCTCAGCCGCAGTGGTTGGATCATTACCAATTGTGACCGTGACTCTCTTGGAACCTAAGACTTTTGCTAGCAAGACGGGAGCAATACAGATAGCTCCAATAGGTTTACTGGCTTCGTAAAATTCTAAAATAACTTTTGTAACATCCGGATGAACTGAACACTTTGCTCCCGCAGATGCCCAATTGCATAAATTTTTTGCGACGCCACTGCCTCCAGCAAAACAAAGAGCATCGTGTTCTTGAGGTTTAAGTTTTGCTAAATCATGGATTTGGCCGCGAGTGATTCGTGCAGCTTCTGTAAGGACGTTGCGTTGCTCAGAAGTAATAGCACCAGTTGTGTGGTCAATGACTGCAAAATTAACATCGGCAGGTGCAAAGAAAGATACTTGAGCCCCAGCTTGATTGAGGGCGATTATAAGACTCACAGTCTCAGTAATTTCGGCACCGTCTTGATGACCACAACCTGCTAAAACAACTGCAACCTTCTTCATACCATCCCTCCTCTTGTTACAGATAAGAATTTAATATGAAGAGGGCTTGAGGAGCAAAGGATTATTGTCCGAACTGAAAGTTCATGACTCTATTGCAGAGAGTAACTAAATATTGATTTTGACTAGGGCTCACAGTTACAACACCGCGATAACAAAACGTCATTAGCTTAGAGAGGTAAGGTGCTTCTGGGCTAATCTCAACGCGGTAATTTACTTTTTCAGCTTTAGCATTAGGGTCGTTACTGGTTTTAACGACCAGATCAAATGATACGGTTTTGTAAGTCATTTTACACTCAGGAATTCCTCCGCAGTTCTCTTGTCTTTTAACGAGATCGGGAGCTGGCTTAACTTCTGATTTCACTTGTAGATTGTGACAAGTCACATTCCAATCTTCCCCAGGGATACAAGCCATCAAAAGGTTCTGCAAAATACTGACGCCAAGGCTCTGAGTTCCCACAGAAGCTTGTGCATTCAATTTTGGCACTCTAATGACTTCTTCTCGCGTCGAAAGCTTGGATTGGCCATCAATAATTTCATTGATTTGTCTAATAAGAGTAAAGCGGAACTCATCGCTGAGTTCTTCTTTACGTGCCACGGTAATACCTTCTTGTCCAACCAGTTTAGCTGGTAAGTCTTCGATTGCTTGGTCTTTTTCGATATAGGTGAATTCATTTGTTTTAATAGAAGTAGGGTCAGCATCACCCCAAGCTTCGACAAGAGCTGATTGAATAGCAGCTGGTTCGACAACGGGGCCATGATCATCCTCTAACTCTGGCTTTTTGATACAGTTCGAGAGTGAGATTGAAAGCGCAATTAGAAGAAGAATTTTACTTTTGATCATATTGAGTCCCAACCCCAGATCCACATTTTTAATGGTAGCACTTTTTGAATTTTTTCGAGTGCTGGAGCCGAAAAAATCTGAAGGCTATCGTATTGAACGGGGCCAAAAAGAAAGCGCACCATGTCCTGCTCGTTTTGCAGAGTGAAAATCTCGCTGCCAATGCCAAAGACATAGTGATCAGGATGTTTTTCAAGGACAAAATCAGCAACACCTTCAGCGCGAAATGCACGTTTGATTTTGGCCGCCAATTGATCAAAATTAACCATTTTGATCATGCCTAAAAAGCCTTCATTGATGAGGACCTCAGCGGTGCTTAGGTTTTTCATCAGATTGAGTGAGTGCCTCGGGCAAATCATGGTAAAGGCTTGCCCTTTGTTACGACGAATGAAAGATAAAAGAGAAAGAAGTTTGGAAACGTTGCCACCCCACTCGTGAATGTAACCAGTGAGGTCTTCGCCCTTACCTTCGATAGCATAGGCAGCGAGAGTGCCGTTAGGCTCCCAAGCAGTGTAAACCTGAGTGTTTGGAATGCTTAAATACTTTTTTGTATCTTCGGGAGATCGAATAGAACCCACTGTGTGTTGTGAGTAAAGCCGGTGAATTGCTGCCGGACTGATCTTGGCATCAGTAGAGTAGCGTAAAGACGAGTCAGGTGCAGGAAAGTTTTCTTCAAAAACCACACTGATTTCAGTACCCGAAAGCTCAAAACCAAAACGACGATAAAAGTCGTAGAGATTGGTCCACAAAATTGCAATATCACAACTCTGCTTTTGCGCTAAGTCTAAACAATCTTGGATAAGGGAGCTGCTGAGGCCTTTTCCTTGATGATCAGGGTCAGTAACAACGCTGCCAATAGCACCTACTTTAAAAATGACTTGAGGGGATTTTACAATAAGAGGTTTAAGCACAGCATGGGAGAGGACCCTCTCGCCGTCTGAGATGATTCTCATATTGTGAATATTCTGAAGATTAAGTGCTGTGGGGTACTCAGCAGTGATCGGCCACTGGCTTTCGGCACGAAGTTTTTTATTTAAAAAATCAACTACTTGGGGCAACTCTTGTAAATTCGGTGAACGTGGACCTTGCATGGCGCCTCCCTCAAGCTTTCATTCTAGCTCTAGATTAGGCAAAGGCTCAGTCCAAGTTCACAGGTGCTTTAAAAATACGACATCTGTCGAGGCTAAACGCTGCATATAAGTATTCTTTGCTTTGGCCATAGGGCTAAGTGGGCAATATTTGCCAACTTTTAGGGCTTGGAAGTCTAGGGGTTTGACATGGACCAAAGATGGATTATATTGGGCCCATTCTGCTGGGAGGATTCTGTGGCTGAGTTAAATCAAAAGTGGAAAGACAATGTGCCAGGTAAAATGTTTGTCGATCAAAGCTGTATTGCCTGTGATGCTTGTGTTTTAACGGCACCTAATAATTTTAAGATGCACGATGAAGACGGGCACGCTTTTGTTTCAAAACAGCCAACAACTCCTGAAGAGGAAGCTCTTTGTAAAGAAGCTATGGAAGGTTGCCCCGTTGAAGCCATAGGTGACTTTGGTGACAAAGCTTAAGGGTGAACTTCCACGTTCTCTTAAAGCCAAGCAGCAAACTGCCCAACTTTATATCAAACTCTTTCAAAAATATTATCCTGATGCTCATTGTGCTTTAGACCACAAGAATGCCTTTGAACTTTTGATTGCCACCATACTCTCCGCCCAGTGCACAGATGAGAGAGTCAATATGGTCACTCCTGCTCTCTTTAAAAAGTTTCCGACTCCACAAAAGATGGCGAAAGCCACTCAGGTTGAAATAGAAGAACTTATTCGCTCGACGGGATTCTTTTCTAATAAAGCCAAAAATATTCTTCAGTGTTGCAAGACTTTAGTTGAGGTCCACAAGGGTGAAGTCCCTCAAGATTTAGAGGCACTTGTGCAATTAGCAGGTGTCGGCAGAAAAACAGCAAATGTTGTATTAGGTAATGCTTTTAACATTACCAGTGGAATTGTAGTGGATACGCATGTGACTCGTTTGGCGCAGAGATTTGGCTGGGTTAAATCAGATAATGCTGTCATTATCGAGCGAGAAATGCAGAAATTTATTCCAGAAGAACATTGGATAATGATTTCACATTGGTTGATTTCTCATGGTCGAGCTGTCTGTAAGGCGAGAAAGCCAGATTGCTCTCATTGCTTCCTTGAGTCTCATTGCCCCCAGCGACTAGACTAATCAGTATGTTGTTAGCATTTTTTGAAAGCATCAAATACGTTGGTCATTTATTGCCTGTATCTTTTTTGAGAATCTATTTGGGCTACTATTATTTTCAGTTAGCTTTGGCAAAATACAGCGGTGACTTTTTAACGAGACCTAGAATTGCCGATCAAATTGCCGAGTGGTTGCCGGCAAGCCAAGCTCCAGTTTGGTATAAAGCATTGCTGAATAGTTATTTTATACCCCATTGGCAAACAGTAGCATTTGCTATCGTTGGGATTGAGTTTGCAATCGGTATTTCTTATTTACTTGGTTATGTGGTACGACCCATAGCTTTATTGGCAGCATTTTTTGCATTAAATTTAATGTTCATGTCAGGCCCACAGCAAGAAGAGTTATTAAAGACTTTTTTTGCAATTCACATCATTTTAGCGTGGATAGGGGCGGGAAGATGTTTAGGTTTAGATTACTATTTCTACAAGCGTCGTCGTGGTTTGTGGTGGTAACATGAAGCACGCAATATTTTTTATTTCATTTATTTTTGCAGCTCTATTTTTGTCACATCTCAATCGCACACAAGATGGGGCAGATGTGACAAATTCCAAACCTGTTTTGAGAGTATTCGGATACAGTTCTTTTACAGGGAAGTGGGGCCCAGGTCCTCTTTTAAAAGATGAATTTGAAAAAACATGCAACTGTCAGATTGAGTTTATTGATGGAAGCGACTCGGGTATTTTATTGCAAAGGCTTAAAATTGAAGGTGAGAGCTTGGGTGTTGATATGATTATTGGGCTAGATCAATTTGATTTAGCAAAGGCTCAGGCAGAACACTCTTGGCGTAAAATTAAAACTGATGGAATTAGCTTTGAGCCCCCAATTATTAGTTTTACTAAATTGGATTCATTTTTACCTTATGACTGGGGAGTAATGGC
The DNA here is from genome assembly GCA_046570065.1 of Bdellovibrionia bacterium. GTDB lineage: Bacteria > Bdellovibrionota > Bdellovibrionia > Bdellovibrionales > Bdellovibrionaceae > JBKHVM01. Next base: position 3,576 of record JBKHVM010000051.1, on the reverse strand, counting down.
CTTTGTATCGCGCAAAGGAGGAGCCCCGCTTACCAAACTTGATGATGTTGTAAGTGAAGCTTGGAAAGGAAAGATTGCTTTTCAGGATCCTCGAACTTCTTCTCCGGGCATGCAATTTTTGTCTTGGATATTTGATGCTAAGAGAGAAAACGCAGAAGAGTATCTGCAAAAAGTTTTTTCGACAGCGCACTCATTTTCTCCCACTTGGTCAGGTTCTTATGGTTTATTTTCGAAAAAACAAGTTGATGTTGTTTTTTCATACGTCACATCTCCTCTCTATCATCAGATTGAAGAAAAAGATGACAACTATATGGCTCACCGCTTTGCGGAGGCCCACCCCATACAGGTTGAATTTTTTGGGATACCAGATTTTTGTAAAAACTGCGATTTGGCTGAGAATTTTGCTGCGTTATTATTATCTCCGCAGGGGCAAAAAATAATCATGGAAAAAAACTACATGTTCCCAGTGGTTCAGGGAATTCGTCAGGGTACCCCCTTTGATATTGTCGAGAACTTTCCAATTCAGTCTCAAGTTCCAGATATCAACCAGCAACGTGTGGATGAAATGATTCGTACGTGGAGTATTTTGCGCAGGGGAGATAAGCAAAGATGAGGTTGAGCCAAATCATTGGTGGTCTCCTTATTGCATTTTTACTTATACCATTTGTTATTATTATTTCGCGAATTCCTCTTGGTTTAAATTTGGACTATAGAGAGGCATTGTGGGCAACAATCAATACACTATCTCAAGGATTTTTTGCCGCCATTTTTAGCGTGTTAGGGGGAGTTTTGATCTCTTTAGCATTGCTTCATTTTAGATTTGCTCAAAATAAGTTCTTACACCCAATATTTTCTGGATTAGCTCTACTTCCTAGTTTGCTGCCAACACTTTTTATAGTGATGAATCTATTTTTTCTTTTTTCGCCATTTCCATTTGGAATTATTGGAATTACGTTTGCTCATGCAGTTATATATGCAGGCATAATTGCCGTGGCTTTAGAGAAAGTGATTCTGGCGCGCTATAGTGGTCTTTCAGAAGTGAGTGAAGTTCTTGGAGCTAGTCGATACTCTTTTTGGCTCAAAGGTGTATTGCCAGGTTTAGCCAGAGATTTAGTTTACTTTTTTATGATAGTGTTTTCTAGTGCGGCGACTAGTTTTTCGATTCCATTAGTTTTGGGTGGAAGTTCTGGCACCAACTTAGAAGTTTTGATCTACGAAAAAATTCGCATTCATTTAGACTGGTCAACAGCAAGTGGTGTTGCCATTTTACAAACTGTAGTTTTTTATTTTGGTTTCTATTTATTGAGCTTAAGAAAAAGGCATAATGAAATTCTAAAAAAACCGAACACTGCAGCTCGAACCTATTTTTATTTTCCTCTTTTTGGTGTTGTATTTGCAGCTTTTTATTTCTTTTTTATTTTGGGTTTCATCAAAGCAGGCATTGAGAGCTTCAATTTAGTGGATCCTAGTATTTTGCAGCAAATACCGTGGTCAAAACTAATTTCGGGGTCAATCCTGATTTCGATTTTTTCTGTAATCCTAATCGCAACCTACTTTTTGCTTAGTTTGTCTATTTTAGATAATCAAAACTACCGGCGTATTCTTTCGGGCATGGTTTCACCGAGTGCGGCTTTAGCTGGCTTTTCGTTCTTGCTCATAGGTGGTTCTGAGGGAGTGAGTCCATTTATTCAAGTGCCCTTAGTTTTAGTAATCCTTTTTGTTCCAGTGTTTCATAAAATTTTTTGGGAGTCTCATTTTAGTCAATTAGAAAAACAAGTAGAAGTGGCGAGAGTGTTAGGTGCTAGTCGAACGCTCATCTTGCATAAAATACTTTTACCGCAATCTTGGGATATTATTTTTAAGACAGGTAGCTTAATGTTTTTTTGGTCGATGAGTGATTTTGCTGTAAGCAGAATATTATCTTCTCGTGAAATTACTTTAGGAATGGCAGTAGACAACTTGATGAGTGGTTATCGGCTTCATTATGGTTTTGTGGTATTGATGGTGCTGTTGATGATTTCGTTGGTGGCAGTTGTTATTATGAGGAGTCTAAGAAGTGTCTTTAGTCACAGGGATTCATAAAAAGTATGATGATTTTTCTCTAGAAGTACCTTCTTGGGAAATTCTCGATCAAGGCGTAACAGCCCTGATAGGTGCCAGCGGTAGTGGAAAAACAACATTGTTTCGAATTCTTCTGGGCTTGGAAGATGGGGGAAAATATAGCTGGGAATATTCTGGCACTGATTTGGCGCTCTTACCAGCTCAAAAAAGAAATATTGGTGTGGTTTTTCAAAGTTATGATCTATTTCCTCATATGACAGTCAAAGAAAACATACTTTTCGCAGCAGATGCAAAAAAAATAGAGCAAAAGCAGTTTTTGCAAAATGATTTAGCATTGTTTGTAGAACGATTACAGTTGAGTCATATTTTAGATAGAAAAGCTGATGTCCTTTCGGGTGGCGAAAAGCAGAGAACAGCTTTGGCGAGAGCTCTCGTGGGAAAACCTAGAATCCTATTTTTAGATGAGCCGTTCTCTGCTCTTGATGCAAATTTACGGGGAGAAAGTCGCTCGCTAGTGTTAGAAATGATTCAGTTGCTAAATATTCCCGCAGTGTTAGTAACCCATGATCAGGAAGATGTAAAATTTATGGCGAATAAGGTCAGTCAAATTGAAAAGGGCCATCTTAAAGACGAATAATGAGATGTACTTAAATTACAGATTTTAAATTAGCTTTTCAGGGAAAGTTCTATTATTTCTATGGTCCATGAAATTTTTTGTTGGGTTCGTTTTATTTATAATTTCATCAGTAGGTTTTGCGAATAAAAAAACCTATAAAGTTGCTACTTTAGAATGGCCTCCTTTTGTTTGTACTGAATGTCCAGGTCAAGGAATCGCTGCTAGTGCACTAAAAAAGGCTCTTGCCAGTCAAAACATCGATATTGTGTTCGAATTTATGTCTTGGAGTCAGGCTATTCGCATTTCAAACAATCCAGAATTTTTGGGATATTTTCCTGCATGGGATACAGAGTTTGAAAAGGGATTCATTCAGTCGCAACCGTTATTTGAATCGCCGCTTGGCTTTGTAGAGCGAAAAGATAATCCGATCCAATGGCAGACACTAAAAGATTTAAAAGGATTACGTATTGGTGGAGCCAAAGATTATCGCTACCCCACAAAGTTTTTAGATCTCGCAGGAGAAGGTTTTTTTAAATTTGAGATTGTAGTAAGTGATGACACGAATTTGCGAAAACTGGCGCAAAAAAAATTGGATGCAGTTATTATCGACAAAAATAACGCTGCCTATTTAATAAAAAAGTCATCTAGCAAAATACGAAGACAATTGGCAATCAATCCAAAAGTTTTAGAAACAAAAAACCTCTACATCATGTTAAATAAAAAGCACGAAGACATAATTCCAAAAATTAATTTGGGAATCACAACAACAAACACCAAAGAAATCGTACAAAAAAATATCCCCAACATGCTCTAAAAAACAACTAAAAGAACCCCATTCCCCCTAGTGGTCACTCCTGAGAGCTTAGAGCCACCCTCTCTTCCAACTCTAGGGCAGAGCC
>JBKHVM010000050.1:0-17713 GCA_046570065.1 Bdellovibrionia bacterium | reverse complement strand
GTTTGATTTAGACATGAACCCCGATTCGGGCTGGGGAGCTTTGAATTTTGGGGTAGAAAGCAAATAAAGAGTTACGGAACTTTGTTTTGTGATAAGTGCCAGAGTAAAATACTGGCGGCAACGGTAGCATTTAGGCTCTCTACGCCTTTTGTGGGAATGGACACTCTTTGTATTTTGAGTTTTTCTGGAAGACCGGGGCCTTCTTCGCCAATGACAATTCTCAATGCATTTTGCGCTTTAAACTCAGGCAGGGGTATTCCATTCATATCGAGAGCCACAGTGCCATTTAGGTTTTGCTCTAAGAGCTCGGCAAGTTTTAACGGGCTTGTTAGGAGTGTTAAACGTAAGAGAGCCCCTGCAGAGGCTTTGATTGCTTTAGGGTGAAAGGGATTGGCACTTTCTTGAGTGAGTACGAGAGAATGTGCGCCAAAGGCCAAGGCTGAGCGGGCAAGAGCTCCTAAGTTGCTCGGGTCTCCTAAAGGAGTGATCACTTGTCGTGCTTGTGAAGGCAGAACTTCTGTTGGTTCAAACAACTTCAGCTCTGGAGTCTCTAAAACTAATAAATTGTAATGGGTCCCCATCACATCAATCTCATTAAACAAAGCTTTGGGAAGTTTAAAGACAGTGATCTTGTCGGCAAGTTTTAATTTGGAAGTGAGTGGGGAGTGACCTTCACAAATAATTTCAGATTTTACTTTTAAATGTGGATTTTTTAAAAACTCTTCGATGAGTTTTTCTCCCATCAAGATAAATTCTTGATGTTTTTTGATGCCACGAGATGAACCGAGATCTTGCCATCTTCTAAAGTGTGTATTCTGTGCCGAAGAGATTTCAATCATTTATAAATACTCCATCGGCTGCGCTCGCTCTTGCTGAGTTCCTCGAGCAGAAGATTTTCTTCAGGATCGTCTTCAGGCAGTGGAGCTGCTTTGATTTTTTCAAAGACAACCAAGCGGCGCTCATGAGGGGTGTGAGGTAAAGTGTAAGCAATATCAGAAACTTTTTTATAGAACTCGGACCATTCTTTTTGAGCCATGTCGATCTCAGGAGCGACACCGGGCCCTTTCATAAAGTACACTTTGCCACTCACTTGCAGGCACGAGAGTACGTTCCCCAAAGTGTTAGAAATGTCTTCCACGGCGCGTGTGATGACTCCCTGTACGGGATACACACAGTACTTATTAATGTTACGTCCAAGAATTTCTAAGTTTTGGAGATCAAGTTCTTGGCGAACTTGCTTTAAAAACTCCACACGTTTTTGTACCCCTTCGGCCAAGATAATTTTCTCTTTCGGAAAAAGAATTTTTAAGGGGATCCCAGGAAATCCTGGCCCTGTGCCTACGTCCATGAGTGGGAACTGTAATTTGCAGTGCTGGGTGATGATCAAACAATCAATGTAGTGTTTGATCGCAATGTCTCTTAGTTTTAATAGGCGCGTGAAATTTTGATGTTCTTGATTGAGCATCAAGAGACGATAAAACTGCGCCAGTTGGCGCCTTTGCTCGTGGGTGACCAAATCAAATTCATGGTTTCTAAAAACATCAGCCAAGCGGTCATTGGCTTCTTCGACAGAAAAAATAACTTCTGGTTTTTTGTGTTTGCCTTGCAAAGGCGCAGAAGTGACAGCAGCCCCTTTTGCGGGGGAGCTGCCTTTTGCTTTTTGCCGAGCTTCTTGTCGAGCCTTATAGGGGCTGTAGTTTTTATCGTTTTTATGAGCCATGAGGTCGCAATTTTACCAGAGGCTCAGGCAAGAGTCCAAAGGAATCAAATTCATGGCTTGAGAGTCTTAAGAATATGCTCTGCAATCTCGTTTTTGTGTAAAAAATAAACTCTGGCGATAGTAGTTGCATGGGAACTTCTAAGCCATCGGCTTTGCGGGCGCCCTAATTTCTCCCAGAGCTGGCGTTGCGCGGAAGTGGGGACAGTGGTGTCCTCTTCGCTGCCAAAGAAGAGAGTGAGTGGGGCTTGTGAAGCTTGAGCCCAGAGGAGTGGGTCGTATTTAATTTGCGGAGTCAGCAGGCGAACGTAGTCTTCGCTGGAGAGGAGGCCATAGTGATCCATGCGTAGGTTCTTTTGCTCTACAACACTGTCAAGCTTTGAACTGGCAAGAACTTCAGCCAAGCTGCCGCCGGCCACAGTGATGACACTGCCCTTGATCGCTTGCAGATTTGGATTGTATCCAGAGAGAGCTTGTCCCAAAGCAATCTGAGCATAAAGTCCACCCAAGCTTGCACCAACAATCACAGTGGGCTGAGGAAAGTGTTCCAGGGTGGTTTCCACCAAAGCAAGAGTCTCGGTGGTAAGTTGATCGTGAATTTTTAGGTTTGTAGTAAAACCCGATTTTTGTGGGTAATTTAAAATCAAAGTTTGTATACCACGTTTGCAGAGTGATTTTGCTAAAGACTTATCAGCGGCATTCATCCCCCCGGTAGGAGGTAAAATCAAAGCTTGTGGAAGATTATTTCTATGGTGAGTTTCTTTATTTGGAGAATAAACGGCAAGGTCTAAAGCTGGGTGCGAGTAGGGCTTCGCCTCGCAAGCAGAGCTCGGGCTGGCAGCCACTAAAATAAAAAATGCGAGAAGAGATCCTATTAATTCCATGGGGAACTCTTAGCATAAAAAAAGGATGGGAGGAGGCTAAATGTTAAACGGCAAGGGGGCTATGCTATTTTTTTAATCATTTTTGTCGTGATAAAGGCCCTGAGGAGGGTTTCAAGAGGCTAGTTTTTGCAAAATTAGACTATAACTCACCAGACAAACCCTTGAAAACACAAAAGAAAAACTAGATATTAGGCTTTTCCACTTGAGGATCTTAAAATGAGTACAAAATTAGAGTCTATAAAACAAGAAGCCTTGGCGGCGTTTCAAGCGGCGGCAAGCAGTAAAGATCTCTACGATCATAAAGTGAAGTATCTCGGTAAGAACGGGAGCCTCACTGAAGCGATGAAAGAGATGGCCACTTTACCCAAAGAGGAAAAGCCCCTTTTTGGAAAGCTAGTCAACGAAGTGAAGCAGGCCCTTGAAGTGGCTTACACGCAATGTGAAGAGGCTCTTAAAAAAGCAGAAATCAATGCCAAGTTGGAGCATGAACAAATAGATCTGACTTTGCCAGCTTATTCTCGTCCTCAAGGTGGCGAGCATCCTGTTTATTTAGTGACCAATGAGATCTTTAATATCATGGCCCGCTTGGGTTACTCTGTGCGCACTGGCCCTTCGATCGAAAAAGATTATTATAACTTTGAGGCTTTAAATATCCCAGCAGATCATCCTGCGCGAGATATGCAAGATACTTTCTTCGTGGATGCCACTCATGTGTTGCGCACTCACACCTCTCCCATTCAGATCCACACTCTCGAAACAGAAAAGCCACCTCTGCGCATAGTGGGAACAGGGCCTGTGTTCCGCTGTGACAGTGATATTTCTCACTTGCCAAATTTTCATCAGATCGAAGGCATGTGTGTAGATCAAAAAGTTTCTATGGCTGATCTCAAAGGAACGATTTCATTTTTTGTGCGCGAGTTTTTTGGCCCAGGTTTAAAAACTCGTTTTCGCCCAAGCTTCTTTCCATTCACAGAACCAAGTGCTGAAGTGGATTGCAGCTGTCCTATTTGCAAAGGCAAGGGATGTAGCTTGTGCAAACACACGGGCTGGATTGAGATTGGTGGTTGCGGCTTGATCAATCCAAAAGTTTTTGAAAGTGCAAAAGTACCTTATCCCGAGTGGCAAGGTTTTGCCTTTGGTTTTGGTATTGAGCGTATGGCTATTATCAAGTACGGCATCGATGACATCCGTTTATTCCCAGAAAATGACACTCGTTTTTTAAGGCAGTTTTAATATGAAAATTTCGTTAAAGTGGCTCAATGATTATGTGGATGTAAAAGATTACTTTTCTAAACCAGAAGAGTTAGGAGAACTTTTAACTCGTGCGGGTTTAGAAGTTGAAGAGATCACGAATCGCGCCAAAGACTACCAAAACGTTGTCACAGGTTTGATTTTAGAAAAAGGCAAGCACCCTAATGCTGACAAGTTGTCTTTGTGCCGAGTGAGTACTGGCCCTGACGATGTTCATCAGATTGTTTGTGGAGCGCAAAATCACAAAACAGGAGACAAAGTGATTGTGGCTTTGCCTGGAGCTGTTTTGCCTGGGAACTTTGCCATTAAAAAAGCAGCAGTTCGTGGCGTAGATTCTGGTGGGATGCTCTGTTCATACAAAGAACTAGGTTTAGCGACAGAATCAGAGGGCATTGCTATTTTGCCAACAGAAGCTCCAGTGGGGCAGAGTTTTGCAGAGTACGGCGGTTATGATGATGTAGTCTTTGAGTTGAAAGTCACACCGAATCGCGCCGACTGTTTAAGTCATTTTGGTTTAGCACGTGAAGTGGGATGTCTTTTGGGGCGTGAAGTGAAATACCCTGAGAGCAAATTCAAACCAAGTGCGCAATCAACCAAAAGTAAAATTCAGTTAGAAGTAAAAGCCAGTGATTTGTGCCCAAGATATACAGGTGTTTATCTTGCGGGTGTCAAAGTTCAACCGAGCCCAACATGGTTGAAAGCCAAACTTGAAGCGGTGGGTTTGAACAGTATCAACAACGTTGTTGATATCACCAACTTTGTGATGATGGAGTTGGGGCAGCCCCTTCACGCTTTTGATGCCGATCAGATCAAAGGACAAAAAATCGTTGTTGAGAGAGCAGTAGCGAACGAAGTCTTTAAGACTCTGGATGGGACAGATAAAAAACTAAGTGGAGAAGAGCTAACTATTCGTGATAGCGAGCGAGCTGTGTGTTTAGCTGGTGTTGTTGGTGGTCAAAATTCTGGTGTCAGTGAAACGACAAAAAATATTTTCTTGGAAGCTGCTTACTTTGTGGGAATGAGTGCTCGTAAGACTTCACGTCGTCATGGCCTAGAGACGGATTCGGCCTATCGTTTTGCTCGTGGTGTGGATCCTGAAGGGACATTGCAGGCTTTGCAGCGTGCTGCTGGCCTTATTGCAGAAGTGTGTGGTGGCGAAGTTTTTGGTGATCACCATGACTTTTATCCAACGCCGGTCAAGAAGCATACTATTTCATTGCACATCCAAACCGTCAGCGATCGTTTAGGTTATGCCGCTGATGAAAGTAAGTTTGTTGATTACATGAAGAGATTGGGTTGCAAAGTTGAGAAGGTAGCTCAAGGTTATAGTATTTTGCCACCAAGCTTCCGTTTTGACCTCGAACACGAGATGGACTTGGTCGAAGAGTATGCTCGTCTTAATGGCTATGAGCATATTCCAGAGTCTTTGCCCGCTCTTGCTAAAGAGCCTGTGTTTCATGACAAGGCTTATTTGTTAGATCAAAAATTATCACGAGTGATTCGTGCTGAAGGTTATCAGCAGGCTTTTAACTTTGCTTTTGTTGGCAGCCAAAAAGAAAAAGCATTTATCGGAGCTTATAAAAACCTCAAAGCCCAAGGGCTTGAGTGCTCCGAAGAAAGCATTAAGATTTTAAATCCTCTCAATGAAGAGATGGATGTGATGCGTTCGTCTTTGAGTTTTGGGTTGTTCCGCAACATGGTGGCAAACTTTCATTACGGCAATCACTTTGGTCGCCTTTTTGAAGTGGGATCTACTTTTGAAAAAGGAGAGGGCGCTTACCTCGAGCACCGCCGTGTGGCACTTATTGCATGGGGGCAGCAGCAGAACTTGTGGTTAAAATCTCAAGCTCACGCTGTGGTCTTTGAAGTAAAAGCTGCGGTGGAGTCTTTGCTGCGTCAAATGAATATCACAGCCTACACTTGGGCCGCGGTAGATAAAAAAGATGTGCCAGAATTTTTGCATTGGGGTCAGTTTGCCCAGCTTGTAGTGGAAGGCAAAAAGGTGGGTTATGTCGCCACTGTGCACCCAAGTTTGTTGGAGGAAGAAAAAGTGCGCGCCCCTGCAGCTATGGCGGAGTTAGATCTGAGCAAGCTGTACCAAGGACAACCTCGTCCCGTGAGAGTACAGGGGATTTCTAAGTACCCAGTTGTTGAGCGTGATTTAGCTCTTAAAATGGGGCGCAATCTCCGCATCGGTGACGTTCTAAAAGATATCAAAAAAGCAGGCGGGGGATTGCTCACCCATGTTGAAGTCTTTGATATTTATCATGGAGACAAAATCGAAGCGGGCTTCCAGAGCGTGGCAATTCGCATGTATTTGCAGGATAAAAACGCTACCTTGCAGGACGCACAGATTAACGAGGTGCAGAATAAGGTGCTGGAGAGCTTAAAGAAGAATTTTGATATTTCTTTAAGATAAAAAACTTGATTGTTTTCGAGGACTTGTTAGGCTTTTAGAGACATGTGCATGAAGCGCAGAGATTATTAGAGGAGTGAGCTTCTGATGGCTGGCCAAAATCTAGGAAAATCTACTGTTACCAAAGCAGATATCGTTGAGAAAGTTTACTCAAAGATTGGCTTCTCAAAAAAAGAGGCTTCTGAATTGGTGGAGTTGGTTTTTGATACCTTAAAGGATGTTTTGCAAAACGGAGAGAAAGTAAAGATCTCTGGTTTTGGAAACTTTGTTGTTCGTAGTAAAAACGAAAGAATCGGTAGAAATCCTCAAACCGGTGAGCAGATCAAAATCTCGGCTCGTCATGTGCTCACGTTCAGACCTTCGCAAGTTTTAAAGGCGATGTTGAACGGTGAAGAGTACGCACATCTTACTGACGATGATGATGACGACGATGATGATGGAGATTTAGATGAGTAATCCATCGGGCGGAGAGATTCAAACTTTTGAGATCTCTCGATTGGCAGAGATTACTGGTACAGACAAAGAGCCACAACAAATGGAGATGGCTCTGAGTGATATGCATTTGGAGTTTGTAGAGAATACTGACAATCCATCTGTACCATTAGTTGCCTCAGAGCCGATTTCATTACCGGCAGCTTTGGTGGATGATAAGTTATTAGAAGAAATTCAGGCTATTCCAGATCGTATGGGCTTTAAGATCGGGGATGTGGCAGAAATTTTGGGCATCAAACAGTACGTGCTTCGTTATTGGGAATCTGAGTTCGAAGTGTTACGTCCTAAAAAAGCTTCCAACAATCAGCGTATGTACACGCGAAAAGACGTGGAAAATGCGTTGTTGATTCGTAAGCTTTTGCATCGTGATCGCTTTTCTATTGAAGGCGCGAGACAAGCGATGCGCGAACTAAAAACACAAGTTCGCAAAGAACAAAAAGTTGCACAAGTGCAGAACAAGATCGAAAACATCAACGAATCTATCGAAGATTTAGTTCTGGACATCCGTCGCATCCGTCAGTTATTCAAATAGAAAATCAAGTCTACGCGTGGCTCAGCTTGGTAGAGCACTTGCTTGGGGTGCAAGAGGTCGCTGGTTCAAATCCAGTCGCGTAGACCATTTTCTAGATGGCAGCAACATCCTAAAATTCAACTCCCTAGTTTTTTATGAGCTTTATTTCCGATATCTCTGTGGCAAAGGATGAGTTGTTGTCATCACCATCAACAGAAATCCAAATGGCAACGACATCTAAAGGTTTTTTAAGAGAATAAGATACTTTTTTGTTTTCAGGATAACTTCCGACGATTTCTTCTAACATTAAATCTGATTTTGGGTGAAGTCTTGCTTGGCCAAGTAAAGTCTTGTCTAACGAAATATTAAAAAAAAAGATTTTATCCAAGCCAACATCTTGAGGGGCTAATTTGAACAGTTCAAGCACCCATTATGCAGCTATTTTTTTCTGAAACCATTTAAGCTTTTTCTCGCCTCGAGCTACAAGACCAACTCTGAGGGGGAAATCTTCAGGAAAAGACTTTTTATTAGAGAGTTCATTTTTGATGGTATTTTGTTTATTGCTTTGGTTTTTAGCTGAAAATTTCACATCATAAGAAAATTCTAAAGCTTTGGTAGATAAAACTTCTGGTAATTTAAAGACCAGTGGAGACGCAGAACTTTTAACTTCTATTTTTAATGTTTGCTCAGCACTTATTGAAACGGCATTTGATGGAATCTTATTGAAATTAAGTTGTTTCCAATTCTCAAGCGAATTGGTTGGAACTAAAAAAGCACCATTTAAGAAAATTGTTTTTAGGTTATATTTAATCATGCCTAACTTTCGAGTCTCAAAAAGCCCATGATTGGCATTCTCTAGTTACCTTCAACACAAGTTTTAAATTAAAACCATTATAATCGATTTGAGCTGGTATTAGATTTGAATCTAACCCAATGTACCATATTAAACCAGGAGAAATTTATGAAAAAAACATTACTTGTTTCCGTTGCTCTTTTGCTCTCAGCAACTGTTCAAGCCAAAACTATGACCTGTGAAGTACGAACGTATACAGCTAAAGCGGGAACGGGCTTAATGCCTGATAAATCCACGATTTCTATTCAGGCGGTTATTAATGATGAAAATCAATGCGGAAAGCGAATGGCCTTGGGGAGAGAGTTTAAGGTTTGTGCTGCTGAGGGAGATTTTGTGGGTAGTTACGAGGCCTGGTTAATGGTTTCAGATAGTGAATCAATGCAAGCCCAGCAAGTAGACTCAGGACTTCTTTTGGGAACTCTACGAAAAAGTAATAAACTAGCTCCAGTAGATGGTGTGAAGAAATTTGAAGTTTCAGTTCATGAAAAACTTTTTAACGCCGGTATTGAAGTTGATGCAGAAATAGCAGGAGAGTCATCAGATGAAGACTATGCAGTGGTTGAAGGATTAAAGAGGGGGCTCCTAAAAGAAGGACAGCCAGTTGCTTTTGATTTAGAAAGTTGCAAAATCGATTAATAGGCTGTCAGCTTAAGCGTCTAACAAAAAATTATTTTGGAAAAAATCTGAACTCTTAAACTAAGGTGATTTCAATACTTCTTAATGCAGGAGCAGTTTATGAAAAAAACATTAATACTTTTATTGGTAACGTTTGTAAGTCTGTTCGCCCATGCAAAAGGAGGGCGGTATTTTTGCAAACAATCTGGTAGTGATGCTGGCAAACTCGAAACTAGTGGAATTGATGAAAATGGAAATGAATTATTTAAGTATTTTAAAAATTCAAACTCAAATAATGGCTGGTTGTTGAGATTAGTCAAAGAAAATAGGGACATACGAAAGGGAGATCTTTTTAATGCGGATGAGCGTTTCAGAGATGGAGAAGAGTTTTATGTTGGTAGCTTTGATCATTCTAACGGAATCAATATTAGAATGGAGATCAACAATCTCTACTTGATTTGTATCAGAGAAATGTAGTTAGCTAGCTAAATGAATATTCATTTAAATACTCAAAAAGTGGCAGTATTTCATAGATTCGGAAGTCCAGAAGTAGTGGTGCTTGAAGAAACACCAATACCTCAAATTCAAGGCAAAGAGATTTTAGTAAAAATACATTTTAGCACTGTGAACTCAGCTGACTGTCGTATACGTTCTCGCAATGTGCCGCGCGGTTTTGGTTTTATCTTAGGGCTAATTTATGGTTTTAAAGAACCTAAGAAAAAAATTCTAGGACTCGAAGCCTCTGGTGAAGTGGTGGCAAAAGGTTCTCAAGTTCAAAACTTTTCAATCGGTGATAGAGTAGTTCTCAATCTTGGTTTTGGCATGGGTGGGCACCAAGAGTTTGTTGCCATCAATGAAGATAAACAAGTTATTAAACTCCCAGAAAATGTTAGTTACGAAAAAGCAGTGGCTGCGGTTTTTGGCGCAGGAACTGCTTTGCTGTACTTACGAGATAAGATAAAACTCAAAGCTGATCAGCAAATTCTCATCACAGGTGCAGGTGGGGCAGTTGGCAGTGCTGCTGTGCAATTAGCGCTCGCTATGGGCGCTCGGGTTACTGCTGTTTGTAGTTCTGACAAAGTTGCTTGGGTGCAAAAACTTGGTGCCCATAAAGTTATTAATTACCAGACTACCAACTGGCTTGCCCTTTCTGAAAAGTTTGATGTTATTTTTGATTCCGTTGGAGTTTGCAGTATTGGGAACACGTTACCTCTGTTGAATCTAAACGGAAAGGTAGCCTTTCTTGTGGCTGATTTGCCATTAAATTTAAAATGTGTTTGGTATTCACTTAAACATTCACAAAAATTTTATGCAGGTGCGATTGATCCCAAAAAAGAGGATATCGAGTACTTAATACAAGAAATCAGTTCAGGGAGATTAAATCCTCTCATCGGGCAAGTCTTTCCTTTTGGTAATATTGTAGAGGCTCACCGGCTAGCTGAATCAGGCCACAAGCTTGGAAGTGTTTTGCTTAAAATGATATAAGTTGGTATTTACCATAAGAATTCTCTTGTACCCTTAAGGCTATACACAATATGCATATTTAAAGTAAATCTTTGCATGAGACGAATTCTTGTTCTTGCGTTACAAAGCTACTCACTGGGAGGACTTATGAAATTATTTTTAGTGAGTGCAATGTTAGGCTTAGCTTCGTTGGCAGATGCCAAAGTGGAGGTCATGTTTCATCCAAAGGATCCTACACTTGAGCAAATTGCAGAATGGATAGACCAGGCACAAAGCACTGTCGATATTGCTATGTACAACATGGAGACCAGTGATTCTTCTCCGGTTATTCAAAAGTTGCGTTCAGCAAGTGTGCAGCAGAGAATACATAGCCAACAATTACAAGTTCGTTTGGTTTTTGAAGGGTATGGAACGCCTACAGAAAATACTCAAAAGATGGCAGCTCTTGAAAGTCTTGGCATTGATGTTCGCTACCTAGGTAAGTCCGTTAAGGTTCACCACAAGTTTGCAGTTATTGATACTGGTCTTAGGCAACATCGAGTGATCACGGGCAGCGCCAATTGGTCCTTATCTTCTTATCGCAATTACAACGAAAATATTCTCTTTTTTTCTGACGAGGCGGAAGTTACAGCAAGATACCAGCAGGAGTTCAATAGACTTTGGAAGAATGCTCATGAATTTGGTTCAAGTCTTGAGTTTGAGGAGTCTAAACAGATGACTTATGTCGATGATGAAAATGTGGAGGTTTATTTTAACTCCCCACGTTTTATTGACAAAGATTCTTTAGAGTCTTCGCGGTTAACTTCTCAAGTTGTTCGTCTTATCGGAGGAGCTCAATATAGCCTTAAAATTGCGACGACGCGGGTTCGATTAGTGCCAGCACTCGAAGCTTTGGCGGCAGCAGCAAAGAGGGGAGTGAAAGTTCAGATTATCATCAGTCAGGACGATTATAGAGATATTGGGCGAAGAGCTAAATACCTGTTCTCGCACCCCAACATTCAATTGAGAGTAAAGTTTTATAATTTAAAACCTTCTGAGTATCTAAAATATCAAATGCATCACAAATTTATGATTGTTGACGATAGCATAATTCTTTCTGGCTCCTTTAATTGGTCAGAGAGCTCTGAAAATCGCCATATCGAAAACCTAGTTGAACTTAAGGGTGCCCTTGCCCAAGAGGTATGGCCGCAGTTTAATCAAGAGTTTGTGGAGCTTTGGGGGTTGGGTCGTAGAAATGTGGAGCACCTAGAAAGCGATTTGGTAAATATGCAGCAAATTCAATGTGCCTTTTCGCCAATGGCCCTAAATGTTTCAGAGATTCGTTGTTTTCTTAAATTAGGAGCTGATTGTCAGTAAGCTCATTTCGGCAGGTAAATTTTAGCAATATTTGCCTGCTCGCTGAATAAACTCTAGACCGCCCCAAAGCTATAGTTTAGCTTCGTGAATCTAGAGCTAAACATGAAAAAACGTTTCCATAAGATCAATATCGAAATCAGTAATATCTGCAACCTGCAATGCAGTTTTTGCCCTGAAGTGCAAAGACCTAAAAAGCTTATGGATTTGGATCTGTTTGGCAAAATCATTGAGCAGGCAGCCCCATTAACAGAACAAGTATGTTTTCATTTGATGGGTGATCCCTTAGTTCATCCTGATCTCGAAAAAATGGTAGAGATTTGTGCCCACTATCAGGTACCTATTTTTTTGGTAACTAATGGTGTGTTGTTAAGGGATAAAACCATCAAGGCTCTTTTGAGTCCACAGTTCCGGCAGATTAACTTTTCTCTTCACAGCTATCCTGACAATCATCCCGATCGCGATCCCACTCCGTATTTAGAGAAAGTTTTCAGTTTTGTAGATCAAGCCATGCAAGAGTTCCCAAATCTGTTTATTAATTATCGGTTGTGGAATTTAGATGCACCTAATGGCAAAAATGAAAACAACTTACTCATGCTAAAGAAAATTGAAGAACGTTATCAATGGCAAGCTCCTTCTGCTATTGATGTGCGCGAAAATAAAAGTATTTGGATTACTAAGAAGTTGTTTTTACATTTTGATACGGAATTTACTTGGCCTAGTATGGATTTGCCAGTCCTAGGAACTTCGGGCACTTGTTATGGTTTGCGCTCACACATTGGCATTCTCGTGGATGGCACAGTGGTGCCGTGTTGTCTTGATCATCAAGGGGCCATTCCTTTGGGCCGTCTGTCAGAGCGGAGTTTGCTAGAAATACTTGAGGGAGATAAGGCGCAAGCTATTCTTAAGGGCTTTCGAGAGCGTCGTCTCGTAGAGGATCTTTGTCAGCGTTGCCAATATATTGAACGCTTTCAATAGTTGGACAGATGAGTTAGGATAAACCTTATCCATGCAAAAGTTATTGGAGACCACAATTTGATGAACAAGCGCGAACTCATTCAAAAGTTTATCACTGAATTAGAAGCTGAGCTTGCTAATTTAGAAGCACAAATAAAAGCCAACAAAGAAGAGGCGACGCACGAAGAAAGTAAACCTGAAAATGAGTACGACACAAGGGCATTGGAGATGGGCTATTTAGTTAAAGCACAATCAAAGAGAATTCTCGATGCTAAAGAGACACTTGCGGCTTTTAAGCACACCCCAGTGAGAGATTTTGATTCCAGTACTCCAATCGCGGCGACAGCTCTGATTGAGTTAGATCTTAATGGCAAAAGTCAGTGGTTCTTATACATGCCTTCAGGTGGAGGAGTCAGTGTGAATTTCTCTGGTCAAAAGGTTCAAGTTATGACCCCCAGCTCCCCATTAGGGGGCGCACTTTTGAGTTTAAAGCAGGGGGACATTGCGACCCTAGAATCTGGCAAAGAAATCAAGGAATACGAAATTCTCAGTGTTCAATAATTCAGCAGAATCTCCCTGGATTTGAGGCTTTTTTAATAAAATAATGTCACAGATCTGTGAAGAGTCCCCTAAAGAAAAATATGAAATTTAAATTGATAGCTTTCATTCTCATGATTCTTGGGTCGCTCCGTTCCCATGCTCATCCCGTTGCTTTTGAAGGTGCCGTTGCAGTTTTAGGTGACTCCAGTCCTGAAATCTTGAGTCAGCAGGTTTTGTATAGTTACAAATATTGGGGCGCATTAGGGGTGCACTCACTGCGCATATCCGAAAACGCAAAACCTACAGATTTTTTGATCGTAAAAAATAACTTTCTCCTCAAACGTTGGCATCAACCAGACTCACAAGGCAATGTCTATTTGGGGTTTGGTTACGGACAAGAAAAGAAAGCAGATCATCAGCGGCCGGTGGCTGAAGTGGACGTGCAAGCAGACTGGGAATCGCGTCGCTTTTATACCATGGCTCTTTTTCAAAAGATGTATCGCGACAAAGAACATTCTTTATTTGAGTATCAAATGCAAAGGGTGGGAGTGGCTCCCTACTATGGGGATTTTGAGGATCTTAGTATTTGGTTGATTGCCGAGAGAACTCAAGTTCTTTATCAAACAGAAACTTGGGCTACATTGCTACGATTTTACTTTAAAAATGTTTTATGGGAAATAGGAGCTACCAATCAAGGTGGCGGGATTTTTAATTACATGGTGCATTTCTAAAAAAGGGGAGAACTTATGAAGTTAATTATTATGACTTTTTTCTTAGTGTTGAACTTGAGTTCATGGGCCCAAGCTGAAACTAAAGAGTATGGTGTTAGTGGTATGGTTTGCTCTTTTTGCAGCCAAGGTATCGAAAAGAAGTTTAAGGAGCAAGCCGCTGTTGCCGATGTGAAAGTAAGCTTAAAAGATAAAAAACTTGTGATTACTTTTAAAGAAAATCAGGTTCTCACAGATCAAGAAGTTGAAAAAATATTAGAAAGTGCCGGCTATAAGATGACGGCAAAGGCACAGTAAGATGCCATTTCTTTTGCTGTTTACTAGTTTCAGCACTTTAATCTGCTGTGCTCTTCCGGCGCTTTTGGTAGCGCTGGGAATGGGAGCAGCGCTTGCGGGTTTGGTAGGGCAATTCCCTCAAGTTATTTGGATCAGTGAAAATAAGGATTTGGTGTTTATTTTGAGCTTTGTGCTTCTGACAATTTCTGGGGGCTGGATTTATCGCCAGCGCAATGCCCCTTGTCCTTTAGACCCCAAGCTCAGGGATGCTTGTATCAAGGGCCGTAAGTTTTCTGCAAGAACTTGGGGGCTTTCGGTATTTATTTCTTTGATCGGTGGGTTCTTTGCCTACATCCTTCCGCTTGTAGTAGGGTAGTTTAGTATAGCGGAGAATCAATAATGTCACAGCAACAAATCAATGTTCCAGTTCGCGGTATGACCTGTGCTTCTTGTGTTGCAAGAGTGGAAAAAGCTCTAGCTCAACACGCAGGCGTTTCTGGTGTGACTGTGAATCTAGCAACGGAAACAGCTCAGCTTCAACTTTTACCAAGTGCTCAACTTGTTGATATTGTGAAAGTGGTCCGTCAGTCTGGTTATGATATTCCGACAGAAACTCTCACTTTTGTTGTAAAAAACAAAATAGATTTAGAAAAGCTCAAGGTTGCAAGCGTCTCTCTTGAAAAAAACATCCATACTCTCGAATTCCTAATTTCTGAAGCTGAACTCAAAGGGAGTTTAAAAGTGATTAAGGGCTCTTTCAAAAAAGAGCAGCTTATTCGTTTGTTTAAAGACTTGAACGTTGAGATTGAGTTTTTAGAACAAAAAAAAGAGCTTACATTAGATGAGACAAAAAATTTAGAGTTAAAAAGAGAAAAATATCTTATCTACTTGGCTGTGTTGCTAACACTTCCCCTTGTGCTTCCGATGCTGGTAGAACCATTTTTGGATGTGGAGTTGATGCCGCATCCGCTGGTGCAATTACTGTTAGCTCTCCCAGTTCAGTTGTATTTAGGCTGGCGTTTCTATCTTGCAGCATGGAAGGCTTTAAGAGCAAGAGCGGGCAATATGGATCTGTTGGTGGCGTTGGGGACCAGTGCCGCCTTTGGTTTAAGTCTTTATCAAATGTGGCAGCATCGAGAGCATTTGGCTCATTTGCATCATATGGGCGTGCATCTCTATTTTGAAAGCTCGTCCGTTATTATTACTTTGATCTTGTTAGGTAAACACTTAGAGGCAAGAGCCAAGCAGCAAACTGCAAGCGCTATTAAATCTCTTCAGCAATTGCGACCAGAAGTGGCAGTGATTGAAAAGGACAAGCAGAGACGAGAAGTGCCTATTCAAGAAATCAATGTTGGGGATGTTCTCATCGTCAAAGCTGGAGAAAGAATCCCACTAGATGGCATCGTAGTTTTTGGTTCTACCCATGTCGATGAGGCCATGGTGACTGGGGAGTCCTTACCAGTTGCAAAAAATGTTCATGATAAAGTCATTGGCGGGAGTTTGAATGGAGAGTCTCTAGTCAAAGTGCAAGTCACAGCGATTGAAGGAGATACCGTATTAGCAAAGATCATTCGTTTGGTGGAAAATGCGCAAGCAGCTAAAGCTCCCATACAGCGATTAGTTGATAAAGTGAGTGCCGTGTTTGTGCCAGTAGTGGTGCTCATTAGTATCGTTACTATTTTTGCATGGGGGATCTGGACGCAAAATTGGGAACAGGCTCTGATTCATGGCATTTCTGTTTTAGTAATTGCTTGTCCTTGTGCTCTGGGGTTAGCAACTCCCACTGCTATTATGGTAGGTACAGGGTTGGCTGCTAAGTATGGAATTTTAATTAAAGATGCAGAGGCTCTAGAAATCACTCATTCTGTTAACGCCATTGCCTTTGATAAGACTGGAACTTTAACTGAGGGCAAGCCCAGCTTGAGTTTTTTTAAGAGCCTCAATGGAGACCTTGATCGCACCCTACAGAAGATTGCTTCGTTGCAAGCAGGAAGCGATCATCCCTTGGCAAAAGCAGTGTTGGCTAAAGCTCAAGAACTAGGAGTTGAGCCTTCGTTGCAGATTCAAGTTAAGACTCATGCCGGCCTTGGCATTGAAGGAACTGTAGATGGAGTACGCTATATTTTGGGAAGCCAAAAATGTATGGCGAATTTTTCTGTAAACTTGGATGCAGTCAGGGAAGAAATTCGTGATTTACAGAGCAAAGGGATGACAATTTCTTACTTGGCACAAGCAGACTCAAAGGTGTTAGAGGCAATTTTAGGGTTTAGCGATAAACTTAAACCACAAGCAAAGCAGACAGTTCAAAAACTCAAGCAAGCTGGTGTGCACACTATTTTATTGACCGGCGACAATGCAGCCAGTGCAGCCGGTGTGGCTCAAGCGTTGGGCATAGAAACAGTGAGAGCGGATATTATGCCTGCAGAAAAAGCGCAAGAAATAGATAATTTAAGAAAACAAGGTTATATCGTAGCAATGGTAGGGGATGGAATTAACGATGCGCCAGCTCTCAGTGCCGCTCATGTAGGTATGGCCATGTCCACGGGTTCTGATGTGGCCATGCACTCCGCAGCTGTCACTTTGATGCGCGGGGATCCTTTATTGATCCCAGATGCTATCGAAATCTCTCGGCTTACTTATAAAAAGATTCAGCAGAATCTCTTTTGGGCTTTTATTTACAATGTGATTGGGATTCCTCTCGCTGCCTTTGGCATCTTAAATCCCATGATTGCAGGTGGAGCTATGGCTCTGAGCAGTGTGAGTGTGGTCTCAAATGCATTGCTATTAAGGCGTTGGCGTCCACAGGTTAAATCCTAGGTATTCTGCTACGAAAAAAATGCGAAAACATGGCAAAGTCTTGAGAAAATCGTCTTTCTGAGGGATACCCAAGTCTCTTGGAGGTTCTGGCGTGAAAGCAACTTTGCAATGGTATTGTTATATCTTAGTTTCGTTTATTTTCACTGCACAGGCCTCTGCTCAAATCACCCTAGCTGAATTAGAAAGTATCAAGCAGGCTTTCTATGCCGAATATGGTCCCGAGATCACACGATCTGGTGGAAGACTTTCAATCAATAAAGCTCCTGATAGTATGCCACTTATTTGGTGGGAGACTCCCTACGTGAATGCTTCTTACGTGACTCGTTTAGAAAATGGCGTACGTGAGCATAATTTATATGTTATGGGCGGTTATGCGCGTTTGCCAGGCATGACTGTGGATGGCGTCATTGGAGTACTCTGTCACGAGTTAGCTCATGGTATCGGTGGAGCCCCTCATAAGTTGCGTGAACCTGATCAATTTGGCGAAGTTTCGACGGAGGCGCAATCTGACTATTGGGGGTATGGCCAATGTTTGCCGCGAATGTTTAAAAGAATTCCACCCCAAAAATCCCCTCAGGCCGCAACACCTCAGATTGATCGAATCTGCCAGAGACGTAGTGGCCCAGTTGTGGATATAAATACTTGTTATCGTTTTTTTGATGTTATGGAAATTGAGCGAGACTACTTTGCCAATCATATTGTTCATAGAGGCCTTACGGATTTTGAGACACCAGACAGAACGATTGCTGATAGGGTCAATTTAGAGCCAGACTATTACCCCTCACTGCAATGTCGTATCGATACGATGATTGAGGCCTTTTTTCAAAATCCAAGACCTC
>JBKHVM010000049.1:0-18513 GCA_046570065.1 Bdellovibrionia bacterium | reverse complement strand
CAAAGCATCAGAGAACTGAACACCAAAAACTGCTTTAAAAGTTTTGTCCATGTCTTTGTCTGTAGTTGTGCCACGTTCAGCAGCTGCTACAGCCCAAGAGTTTAAAGCTGAAGCTACTGCAACCGCTTTATCTTTTTGGAAACCATAATCAGCAATGAGCTTGTCAGCAGCCATTTGTACTAATTTTTTGTTTGCTTCAGAGTTTAATGCTGCAAAGTTAGCATCACTTGCTTCAGAAGCAGTTTTGTCATTGATGGCTTGACCGTAGTTACCATCAAAAGAATTAGCAGAGTACAACACTCCGTTACGGCCTAACCAGTAAGTACCATTAGCTACGTTTTCCCAGTACAAACCTGTAGTGCCAACGCCGATCACATTACCACCAATGTATCCTGCAAAACTAGCTGCGGATGCAGAGTACTGATAACGACCAAGATCATCGTAAACACGTGCACGTCCTGCACTGTCGAACTCTACAAACCAAAGATCATCGGAACCATAACCGAAACGGTTGTAGTCAGGATCATAAGTTACAGTGATACGCTGTCCTGTTGCGCGATCAAAAGTACAGCCAGGAGTTGGTTGAGTGGTTGCACACACATCTCCATAAACTGTTTCGTAAGGGTAATACAAGGTGGAACCTGATCCACCACCGCTACCACTGCCACATCCGATCATTGCTGAGATCGAACCTACGATTGCTGTCATTATTACGATATTTCTCATTTTCTTAGTCCCCCTAAATCAATGAGTGGTTAATATTCCAATGAAACACGAATTAACTTACTTCCGCAGAAATAGTCCAGCGCATAAGCTCCTTTAACACCTAAAAAAAGTGGTGTATCGAGAGGCCGACAGCCTTTACCAGAGTAAAAACGCAGCTTCGCTGGTGACACTATTTCCACAGCACTTCCATCCCTTGCAAAAATCGGTGCCAAGATCTTGACGCCCCGATTTAAACCACTGCCTTCGGTGGTGAAAATAGCTGGAAGCTTTGCATTAAGTGCCTGAGAATTCATAAGAACCAAAGGAAAATACAAGTTGGTAAATAGCATGTCGGGATAAAAAGTATAACGCTCTAATGAGCGGCGAATGGTACTTTTTGACACCAGATCGTGAAATTGTATCTCAGTGTTGGTGAGCACAAAGCTTGATTTTTGCTGGCGCCCCGCAAATGCTGCACGCACCCACAAAGCGGAGTCAAATTGTGAACGCAGAGCGCGCAAATCATGATCTGACCAAGCTCCCGTCTCCATATTCCATAAACTCAAACGTTGGCTGCGCTCCAAACCTTCGCCAAACCAGAAAGTACCTACAAACTCGTTATTGCTGCTATCGAGGTTCAGAACTCGATCGACTCGCGTCTCGAGAATGTTGCGATAAGGATTCTCCCGAAGACCTCCCAACATCTCTTTAAAGCCAGAAATTTGTGCTTCTTGAATTTGCGCTTGAGCAAAGTCATACAAGTAAGACGGTTTGCTTTCAAAGCCTTGATTGCGCGCCAACAACACCGGCACCAAACCCGATAGCTTTTGAGCTAATGAGGGTTCTAAAATATCAACCACTTTAAAATCGCCCATACCCTCTAATGCTTTTAAATTTCCAGCAGCATCAAAATAATAAAATCTCTGTTTGCGTCGCTCGTAGTTCTCAGGATTCTCCCAGCGATCACGTACACTGCGTTTTTTGTTGGGATCTAATCCTGGCCCCACCCAAGCTGGGACAAGCTGCTGACCTATCTTCATCCACGATACCTGAAAAGGAATTTCAGCTTTCTCTGAACTGTAGGCTTGCTGATAAATTATCTTCATCTGCTCATCGAGAACTGTTAAGTGTAAAACTGAAGGCACTGGTTTATCTGCTTCTGACTTGTCTTCAAAGAGAGCGAACAACCACTCCGGTTTGCCATCAAAGTTCCAATCCACTCTCATCAGCGTGTGCTCGCGCATATTCTCAGCACTGCTGTCTAGGGGCAAAGTAACGGGTCCCTGAACTTGATATTTAGAATCTATTTGTCGCATCAACCATAACTGCGTGTTTTTTCCATTTTCAGATTTGATAAAATAATCACGTAAGTGCTGCGATTCATCTCGATTGTCGTCGACAGGAATCAAAGTGGTTCTCCCTTGCGGAAAGTTCTCAATATCGAAGTGACTCACATCACTCCCGCGCAGATCTTCATCCACACTCACCGTGATATCAGCTTCAGCAACTAATTCTCGCTGCAATCCCTGATATTGCAGTCTTAACAATAACTCAACTTCGGAACCAATGCGTGAGCGCTCCGGAAGAGCATCAAATATTTCAAGCTCTACCACATAACGACGTACTTCATGTTGAGACCAAATTTTATTATAAGGAACTTCTGGATAAATACGGCTCACTCTAGGGCGTATAGACTCGGGGTGGGGTTGCAAAATGCTGGCCTGCAACTGAAGATCACTTATTGGTAGAGGCTTCCATAAATTCACAAGCTCTACTGTCCAATTTAATTTTGAACTATGTCGGTCCCATTTGATTTCAGCTCGTTCTTTGGAATGCAATGACAACACTGGCTGCGGAGAAACATCCAGAGCCGCTTTTAAATTGAGTCTTCCCGCACTCACAGACTTTTGTTCTAACTCCCGCTCTGGAGCAAGAGCTACAAATCCAGTAGTTGCTGTTCCCACGAGTAAATTCATTTTATCCAGCAATGGATCCGCTGCCGCTAATAAACGAGGCACTACTTCTCTAGGTGGCACTCCGCGCGCTAACAACTCCGCCACTGCTCCCGCCACAAAGGGGGCTGCCTGGGATGTGCCAGATAGGAATTCATAACCAAATGTATTTCTGAAGCGAATAGGTCTCTTCCCTTGCGGATAAGTCGATAAAATATTTAAACCTGGAGCTGCTAGCTCCACGCCGCCACCGTAATTAGAAAAATGCGAAAGCGAGCCATCAGGCCCATGAGCTCCCACACACAACACACCTGGGTAGGCACAAGGACGTAATAGTGCTTTCGTCGCATCGTTACCGGCTGCTGCTACGATAATGATCCCTTGCTCTTGTGCTGCCCTGATCACATCACGCATGAACTGCGAATCACGATTTTGAGGCCAGCCCATAGAAAAATTAATCACTTTGGCCCCAGAGCGCATCGCATAGATCACACCTCTGGCCACCATGTCACCGAGGCTACGATTAAAACGCTCTTTGCCTTTTTCATCTGGAGTGTAATCTATTGAGAGAGGCTTAAGCGGCTCCGAAGGCTGCTTTCCTAAAACTTGTACTGGCAGAATTTTGACAGCTTGGGTGATACCCCGAATTCCAATTCCATTTTGTGCTTCGGCTGCGATTATTCCAGCAACGTGAGTTCCATGCCCCTGATCATCACCAAAATCAGGTCGCCCCATGATGTTTGCAGCATTCACTCCCCCTAAAAGAGACCATCCATGACAATCAAGAGGATAACCATTTTTATCTAAATCCACTTCAGGATGATTGAGGTCCATCCAAGTCTTTTCACAAGTTTTACGATCTCCATTTTGCACACACTCTTTAAATTTACTTAAAGCTGTACACTCAGAAGGATTCACTTTTACCTGATTCTTAAGATCTGGGTGAGTGATATCCAACCCCGTATCGAGAACTGCAACAATGACTTCTTGTGAACTTTGCAGCGGTGATGGCAACAATCTCACATCCACACCTTTACGAGCTGGCAAAGCATAATTCTGCACAGGATCTATATCCACGCTCTGAGGCTCTCCTCGATTGTAGAGACCCCACTGCCAACCAGAAAACAAATCTGCCTGCGACAGATTATGAGCTTGCAGATCGTTATAATCTAGCAACAGAGGCAATCCTGATCGGCGGATTTTCTGTTCTAATGCCTGAAACGACTCTTCATCTTTAAACTCTACAATCCAGGCTTTGGCTAAATACTTAAATGTGCTCTTCTGTAAAAAGTCTTTCTCTGCTCGCGAAAAAATCTCTCGTGCACCTACAACTCCATTTTCTTTCTTTAGAAATTTCTGAATTTGTGCTTCTGAAAGCTCTGCTCCTTTTTCAAGGCTTAGTATAGCCGAGAAAGCCCAGCTCGTCTGAGTCATCAAAAAAACTAAACAAAGAATTTCAAAAGCTTTTCTAAGATAGGATCTCATCGAAATCCTCCTTGCGAACGATCCAGCTCAATGGGAGAAATACGTGTTTTGTTGGCATAGGCCTGAATTAAACCATTAGCGAGCTCTAAATCTTTACGAGGATCTCCAAGAGAGTTAGAAAAATACTCTAAGTCCCCGTCTTCGTCCCCAGATCTAAAACCATTTATTCTTACAAAATAAACGTAGTTGTCAGAACCCAAGTAGTTTAACAAATGAGACATGGGGACTTTTTCATCCAATAAGTAGAGTACTTGATTGATCCATCGACTTTGTTCTTTTTTTTGCGTTGGAAAGTCTCGTGAAAGATTTAAAAGCGACTTCATCCAATCTTCGATGCAATCATAATAAGTGCCGTCAATCCATGCTCCAGCTACAGAAAAATTGGCTCCTTCGCCGTATTTTCTCTGTTGCGCTTCTTCACACATAGTGATGTATACACGCTGACCAGCTGCAAAATTACCGTTGCCTAAAATTTTTAGAATATCTTCGTACATTTCCAAATCATGAGGGCGCGCAGGGCGACCTAATTTTTGCGAGAGCTTTTGAAATATACGTTCGAGATTTTTAGCTCTCTTAACAGAACGCCCTTCAGCATCAGGCTGACGAATTAATTTTTCTATTTGATTGAGCCCTTCAGGTAAAACTGAAAGCTGAGCTGTGATCCGATAAAAATCAATGGCTTGCGTGAGATGAAAGAACTCAGGCTCGAGCAATGGATAATTGGCTAAAGGTGTCTCCTTGAACTGAGAGCTCACTTCCTGAATTAGCTTTTGAAAGTCATTGCGCTTGAGATGCCATCCACCCCACACTTTTTGCAACAATGTTACGGTTGGCAGTTGTTCTATATTCTGGCTCAGATCCGCTTGAGTATTGACCAACTTCCAATGAGCTTTTCCAAAAGGAATATTTGCTGGATTAGGGTCTTCATTTTGCGCCAAATTAATTTTGGCATCAGGAGCTTTGCTATTAAAAAGTCCACCGATCCAGTCCAAAGCAAATCCCAATAAGTCTTGCCCGATGAGCTCACCTCTTTTAACAGAAAATAAAGTTACTTTTTCATCTTGTGGGCGCAACTGCGGTTCGTCTTTGATTTCAGGATATAGAATGCCCAATGTGTGTTCTTCATAAAAGGAATTATTTCTCCACCACAAGAATTTTTTCCTAAGTTCTCTAGTTTGCAGTTTATGATCCACTGCAAATTTTTGATATTTAAAATTCGCATAGAGCAATTCTGTTTGATTGTGTTTGAAGAGCGACTTTAAAACGCCACGTAACTTGCGTTGAGTGAGGTAATGCTCTTGGGCAAAATCTTCTGTGGAATCTCTTTCAACCAGCTCACTGAGGGCTGGGTCGTAGTCGATAACAAAGGCATCTGTTTTTAGATCTGAATTTGTCGTACTCGCTCGGATACGCAACAGATTGATAAAATAATTCACATCCATTGTCAGACCCTTAGCTTTAGTGGTCTGATCTCTCACGAAGATTTGAATTTGACCATTGAGCTTCATAAATGATGTCTGTCGCAAAAGCACTCGAGCGCCATCAGCACCAAAAGTCAAAGAGTTGATAAAATCTAAGGGTGACAAACCCAAAACCACATCCAGCGCAGACCCTAGCTGGATGTAACTACTTAAAGCTACACTATCGCTGATAGTAAAGACTTCCCCCTCACGCAACTCACTGAGGAATTGGTCCACAGGATCTTTGTGATTCTGCGGGTTTTCAGTGTTCGCAGGACTTTCACTCTCATGATCATTCAGCAATTTCGCTAAACTTGCCATTTTTAATGGGACCACGAGATCTTTCCACTCTACTTTTTTTCCCTCCGAAATAGACAGCAAAGGACGCACATGAGTGTAATCTCTAAGCACCTGAAGATTGGCACCCAACTGAGGTGTAGCTTTAGGCACACCTTCAAGAGTCAAAAAGTACCCCAAGTTCATGCCAACGGAGAGATTGTCGACCATCTGAATGGGAGCAGAGCTTCCGTAATAAGTGCCAGTAGTAACATGTCTAGTTGCTGCCAACTGCAAGCCCATCAATGGTCCGCCCCATGCTTCGACCTCTTTAAATAAGGGCTGTTTGCGATCACCTCGGATGTAATCTTGAATACGGCGCTGGACATCTTGTCTTCTTTGATTGACGGCATCTGTGGTTGAAAGCCATTGCAGTTTTTCATTTAAATGGTTCAGTGCTGTGGCAATGGCCACTGTGCGCCCACGAATTTCAAAGTAACGTGCTAAATCTCCATCACGAAATGGAGACTCTCGATCGCCATGAGCAAAACGCTGCGGATAGTTCTCCACAAATTCGCGCATCACTTTTCCTTGAACCACAAGACCCGAAGGCGAAGAAAAATCTAAGCTGGGTAAGGAGTTTTGCAGAGGCGATTGAAGATTAAAGACAGCAAAAAGATTATGGGTGCGATGAAGTAATTTGCGGTAAACCAACTCTTGCAGTTCCGTTGGATAGTTCCCTGCTCTCACCACTTGTTTGTAATCTTCAAGGGTCCAATTTTGCATTCGACGCAAAAGCCAGCGAATGTCTTCAAAGGAGGCTGCGGCAAAAGACTCAGCAGAAGTGTGCTGAAGTACTATATGCCCTGAAAGCACTGAAGCCCCTTGCGGGCTGTAACGATTGATCGACTCAGGAACATCCACTAACACATACGGTAGAAGTAGAGCACGATAGGCACGGTATTTTGAGAGACGCTGGACAGTAGCCACTTGGGCCGGATTATTGGGATTGGGTGCATACCCCCAATGAATGTCAAAAAACTCATTGGACATGGGCTCTAAAATAGCATCGATAAAAGTCAGCGAGGTTTCAGTCTCGTGACTGATCCAATTGCGACTTTCAAAATCAGAAATTAAACTTTCTTGAGCATTTAGCAGAAACTTTTCTTTTTGAGCACGATCACGAAACTGCAGCTTTAAATCCTTATAATAACGTGGAGACGGTATGTAATACCCTAGCTTGCGCAAGAGAGCTGCACGCATCAAAGTGGACTGCGAAAACCTAGAGAGAGAAAATCGATAGTAATGGGCCGGGTTCTCTAGAGATTGCACTTTTGCCATATACGTGAATGGCAGCTGAGCTTCTTCTTCGATAAAATGCACGCCTATATTACCAGCTGGATAAACCGGCAACTCCATATCTTGAGCCACGTAACTCTGGTTCTGCCAGAATTTATTATCCACAGGATTGAGAAGGCTTAGATCAAATCCTTGAGCCGCAAGAGCTGCTGCTCGACCAGCATCCAACGGTTGCTGTTTTTCATCTAATAGGTCTGAGGCTGGCTTTTTTATCGCATTAATAGGTATTGACGCACTCTCAGCACTCGCTATGGAGAGAAACATTAAAAACAGTGCGCAATATATAACGATTCGTAGTGACATTAAATAAGCCCCACTCACGGGGCCAATCTGACCCCATTTCTGTATAGGTCCAGTTGGTTTGCAAGGCCTGGGCCAAAAAATGTCTCTTCATGCAAAAATGAAAAAGGACTCAAAAGCTTTGAGTCCTTTCTTTAATTATGATTTTGTAGAAACTACAAATATGTCTAGAAGTTGATCCCTAATCCCACAGCGCCATAGAAAGTATCGAGAGCGGCTTTTTTGTTGAGATTCACATCCTGAAAAGCATAACGTTTTAAACCAAAACCAGCCTCACCAAAAAAGGTTTTAGTCCACAGAACTTTTCCATGAAAGTTGAGTGCAAAGTTCCCTTGAAGAGTCGTGTCCACATTCATGGAGACAGGATAAAAAATAAATTCCATATCCACAAATTTTGGATAATTCATATATGGTAAATAATTAAAGAGATCATCAAAGACTTTGGGCATTGAGCGAGCCCAGAAAGCCCCAACTCCCAACATGGGAGCTTTTAATTGATCGTAATTAACATTTTGATAGGAGACAATGGCACCTAATGTTTCATCTCGTCCCCACAAGCCCTGTTGCGTTCTGTATTTTAAATCAAAAGTGAGAACATCCAGAGCGGCTGTATTGCCAGCATTGTCCACCTTCAACTTATTAAACGCTTGAAAGTACTTTGCAGACACACCCCAACGTTGTTTAGAGAGCAAAAAATGATCCCAACCAAACAAGTCTTCAAACCACTTGTTGTAAGCCACTTCCCCCATCAAGAGAAAACCAGCACCTGAGGCCACTCCCGTAAATCTACCTGACAATTCACTGGAATAACCACGAAACACTTCGTAATAAGCACGATACTGTTTATTGTCGTGAATAATATCGAGGTAGGAACGATTGTAGTCTCCTTTTTTGGGAGCCAACATCGTCCAGGTAAATTTACTCTTGTCTCTATTGTCAATTTTGAGATTTTTTTGCGTTGTTGATATTTCAATCTCAGGTAGCTTCTGTCCCTTCACAACAGGCTCCTCAGAATAAGTAGAGATAATGGCGTGTCGGTGAAGGTAAGGACGTGAACGATGGCTAGGCACTTGGCTCAATGCTAAGTTTTGTTTGAAAACACCACCTGATTTTCCAGGAACAAACAAGTGTGGTGATTGGGCATTCACAGCAGCTGCCCAATATTTTCTAAAATCAACAATCGTATCCTGAAAACGCAACAGCAAAGTTAAGTCTGTATATCGATCAGGATTTAATAGTACAGTTGGATTTGTAGGTTTGGTATTAACCCCCACCACTCTGTAAAGACCCGTTTTAGGAGTATCCGCAACATCGACAATTTCTAGCTGGGAAGGCGTGGTTGAAAATTCGTAGCTCTGTCCCTTTTTTAACTCGGCAAAAAAGATTGTTGGTGACTCAACAGATACTGGCAGTGTGTCCTTGGAAGCTGCTACCTGATTGTTAAGCAACACTCGAGGTTCCACCTCAGCAACTCTAACTAGTCCCATTTGTAAGTTACTACCCTTACCGCGCACACCATACCACTGTGAACAAAGGCGAGCCGAGCCACCATCATTTTTTTGATTTAAACAAAAACGAAAATTATCCTGCAGATTCTCAAATGGCGCCAATTTTTCTTTGAGTCCATTAATGGCAAAAGAAACAGCAAAGACTCCTCCCTTACCAATTTCTTTTTCATTTAAGCCTGCCTTCTTCATGCCCTTGCGCCAGTCACTGAGCTTGGCTTTCCAGGACTCACGCATCTTCTCAGTAATTTCATAACTCCAAACGACGTTTCCCGTGCGCGTGATAACTTCCAAAACACCCTGCTGAATGAGTTGCTCTGGATATTTAATTATCAGAGTTCTTTCGTCGGCTTCTTCTGAAGAAAGAATTTTACTCAAATGCGGATGAGCCTGCTTGAGAGGTAAAAGACTAAAAAACAAAGTTTTTTCGTTTAACAACACATTTCCTAAGCGAAGAGCTGAGCCCCCTTCCAATGTGAGATCATAATCTAGTTCTGGAGTTGATAACTGCAAATCTTTGATGTCAAAATTCAGAGCACGGTTAAAATCCTTTGTTCGTGCTAACAGCATTTTTTTACTAGATCTATTTTTTGCAGAAACTAAATTTCCTTCGTTTTTATTACCCTCTCCTTTTGAATCAGCAGATTCTGAGCTATCTGGAGACGACGATACCTCTTCAATGTTTGATACGGGTTGTACTGCTTGCTCTTCGTCAGTAGTTTGTTCCTGCGGAGCCGCAGCTTCTTGTGGTGCCGCCGCTGGTTGGGAGTCCTTGGCTTCATTTTGGGCGTAAGAAAAAGATGCTGAAGTCAAAAGCGAAGCCAAAATAATGAATTTACTCAAGAAAATGTTTTTCACGCTGCTCACTCTCCAGTTGATTGACACCCCTAATTATAAGGAGTTCACACCCAAGAAGCTAGCTTAAATTATTGGACCCAATAGGTTTTTTCATTTATAACAGCCCCATGTCTAGCGCACGAAAAATACACTCAATGAAGGTCCAGAAGATTATCGATCACACTGCTATCGTCAGAGAACTTGTTCTTTCTCTTGAAGACGAAGGAGAGTTTAAATTTAAAGCCGGGCAATTTGCCATGCTCCATGTTCCACAAGAGGGAAAGCCAGCACTTCGCGCTTACTCCATTGCTTCTGCGGATTCGGAAACTAAGGGCTTTAGGTTGTTATTTAAATATGTAGACAATGGTCTAGCATCTCAGTTTGTTTGGTCACTTAAGGGAGGCGAAGTACTGCAATTTACAGGTCCTTTTGGAAAGGTCCTTTTTCAAGAGCCGCCTACAGAACAAATTGTTTTTTTAAACACTGGCACTGGCTACGCACAACATATCAGCTATCTCCTTTCATTTAAGGACAAATATCCAACGCTCAAATACAAACTCCTTTTTGGCGTTCGTACCGAACAAGACATCTACTTGCAATCTGAACTTGAACAACTTAAGGCTCAGTTACCAAACTTTGAGTATGATTTTGTCTTGAGCAGACCCAGCGACTCTTGGGCTGGTAAAAAAGGATATGTTCAGAATTTCTTAAAGGATTTTGATTATAAAAATGTTCCCACCACTTTTTATCTCTGTGGTAACGGTGCCATGATCAAGGACGTAAAACACCAACTCTTAGAAGTTGATGGTCTTGATAAGAGTTTAGTTTGGGCTGAAGCGTTTGACTAAAAACAGAGCCGTTCTGGAACTGATTTTTGCCGGCGCCCTCTGGGGTTTTGGCTTTGTAGCGACCACATGGTCGCTACAAAAGTATTCTGCAACAGATATATTGATTTTTCGCTTTTTAATAGCCTTTGTTTTTGGTGAGTTCTTCCGCCTCAGTCTACAAAAACGATCCACTTGGAAAATATCTCTACATGAGTTGCCAACATTCTCAATTGCCGGCTTTTTCTTTGGTGGCATGTTGCTTCTGCAGACTATTGGTTTACAGTACACTACCGCCACCAAGAGTGGATTCATTACCAGTCTTTATATTATTATTATTCCCATACTCAATTCTTTTTTATTTAAAAAACATCTCCGCCCATCACAGTGGTTTGCTGTTTTTTTTGCCATGATTGGAACACTACTGTTGCTAGGAGATCCTCGACAGGATTGGAATCGCGGAGATCTGTGGACCTTAGGATGTGCTCTATTAGCTGCTGGCCACATCATGTACATTGGGCATTTGGCAAAAAAACAATCTTTGGATGCCATAAAATTTAATAATTACCAGACTCTCATTGCCTTAGTTCTATTGCTGCCTTTAAGTCAAAATTTAAAACTTCCAGATTTTAGCTCTGAGCTTGCTGATATGGGACTTATTTACTTGGGATTGGGTGCAAGCTTTTTAGCTTTTGCAATTCAAGTGAGGACACAAAAGGTACTCTCAGACACCACGGCTAGCATGTTATTTTTGCTAGAAAGTCCATTTGCTTTTCTTTTTGGGTTTATTTTTCTCAACGAAACTCTGCAACCCCTCCAGTTAGCAGGGGCTGCTGTGATTTTAATTGCTTCTTATCGCATCGTTAAAATCAGTTAGTCACTTATTCCGGTATTTCCACAATGGAGCGAATTCCATTGCGGGCAGTGATAGCCAACATAATAGCTCGCAAACTATCAATATGTTTACCCTTGGAGCCAATGATTTGGCCCAAGTTGGCTTTATCACATTGCACCTGATAAACCGTGGTTCGCTCTCCCACACGGTAGGTCACTGAAATAGCGTCTGGATTGTCGACGATATTTTTAAGCAAGGTCTCGAGAATTTTTTTTGCATTCTCTCTGGCCTCATTGGCATCCATAAATTCCCCCATCAAAATCAGAGTCCAAGGACATCTGCTATCCAAATTGTTATCTTATCCAATCCATCATCCAATACCACGTAGGTTGTTCCTGCCAATCCCCGCGTGAGTTCTAAAAAAAACGCTAATAATACTATCGCTGCAGCCGAAACCCAAAGAGCTTTGACCACATAGACTGTTGATCGCACATCTTGAGAACGCAAATCATAATTTATTTTTTCAATGCGCTTTAATGTGGCCTGCAACTCTTTAAAATGTTCGCGAAATCTCTCACGCAATTCCTGTTGCTTAGAGCGAGTGAGAGATGTCATACCAGGGAAATTACGTTTTGCTTTAATTGCATAGACTAAGTCGTTGGCATGAGTAATATAGCGACTAATTTTTTCTTGGTAATTAGGATACTCTGAAGGCTTTTCTACATACTCATTGAGTGCTTCAATAGCTCTTTCGTATTTTTCTTCGAGCACATGAGACAAAACCAAATAGCGGAGCGAATCGGGCCGACCTAAATCTGTCGACTCAACTAACATCTCTCCAGCACGTTCTGCTGGGGACAATGGCTCTTCCGAAACGACCAAACTTTTCTCATCCAAATTAGGAGCACCCATAGTGAAACATTTCGGTACTTCTTCTTTTGAACTTGAATGACTCAGAATGAAAGTTATTGATGGGAGTAATGTTCATTTTTATAAAATCATCGTTCTATTCAAATGAGTTACTTTTGAGTGGAGTTATTCTGGCAATTCAGAGAAAAACAACAATAGCTGTCTCAGAATGATACACAGAAATGCCGTGATCCTAAGCTAGATTGCTAAAAAATAAAAAATGCTGAGCTTTCGCTCAGCATTTTACAAATCAACTTTTCAAAGCTGAATTTACTTTAAAAAGTCTGCATTCAAACGAACACCAGCTACGAACTCTGTCATAGTTAGATCTTTGTCCGCTGTGCTGTCACCTTTTGTAGTGTGGTTATTATACGCTACATGGTAACGGAAGTTAGCTTCAGAAACTGGCTTGTACTCAAGAACAGCAGAAATACCAGTGCCGTTGTCTTTATTAGCACCAATTTCTGATTGAGAAGAGAACACTTTTAATGCTGGAGTCCACTGCTCAATTCCAGAATAAGCAACATGAGCTACGATACTGTTAACTTTATCAGTTCCAGCAGCCTTCTTGTACTCATTCATTAGATAATCTGCAGTCAAGACAAAATCACTTACTTTACCTTGCAAACCAACAGCTGTCCAAGTGCGCTTTGTGTCTTTATCTTTCTCTTCTTGATAGAAAGAGATATTTGATTTTAATCCACCTTCCATGTGATTACCCTTAGCAACCAAACCCAAAAGGAATTTTGTATTTTGTGTGTCATGGATTTGATCACAGTCTGTAGTACATGCAGGATCAACGTTTCCAGATTTATTACGGTCAGTAACCATACCGCTTAAAGTGAAGTCACCTACTTTGAAAGCAGCTTTGATACCACTCACGTTAAGATAATCAGTTGTACCTGATACTAACGAAGTGCCTGTGGAAGTTTTACCTGAATAAGCTTCTGAGTTAAGATACAAGTCAGTTGAAGGAGTTCCACCCTCAAAACCACCCATTTCTGAACTGAACTTACCTAAGTGTAAAGTCAAATAATCAGACATTTTGTGGCTGATAAATGCAAAATCAACAGCTTTAGATAATGTATCTTTACCATTTTTCTCAGCATCTTGCTGATCAAGACGAGCACGCATACGGAAGCTCACATCGTCATTTAATTTACCTTGATAGTCGATACGCATACTCTTTGCTGTGAAAGTGCTATGAGATGGCTCATTTGCATCGTCATTGTAAGATTTTGAACTGTAGTCAAAACGACCATCAAAACTGATGCTTCCCGCGTAAGCTTGGCCACACAATAATGCCGAAGCCAAAATTAGTGATTTTTTCATTACCCCTCCTTGGAGTTTTTTTGTTTTCTCAAGCTTAATAGAACTCTGTAAACACTCAAGAAAAATAATTCATATTCTGATTCTTACTGCTTCAGGACACCTTTTAGAAAGCGCGCTGTTTCAGAGTTTTTGCTGTTAAGAATCTGTTCAGGAGTTCCCTCAGCAACTATCTCACCGCCTAGCTTTCCACCGTCTGGCCCCAAATCCATGATCCAGTCAGCACACTTCATGACCTCAAGATTGTGTTCAATAACCAACACTGTGTTCCCTTGATCCGTCAAATCCTGTAAAAGTTCGATCAATTTTTTAACATCTTCAAAATGCAATCCCGTGGTGGGTTCGTCTAAAATATACAAAGTTTTTCCGGTCCCACGTCTAGAGAGCTCCTTAGATAATTTTACTCGCTGCGCCTCTCCACCCGAAAGAGTTGTCGAACTTTGGCCTAGGGTCATGTAATCCAAACCGACACGATGAAGTGTCTCTAGCTTGCGATGAATGTTATTGTGATTTTTAAAAAACTCTAGAGCTTCAGCAACATTCATCTCCAAGACATCTGAAATCGACTTGTTACGGTACTTTACATTTAATGTCTCTCGATTGTAGCGCTTCCCCATGCAAACGTCACAGGTCACAAAGACATCACTTAAAAAATGCATTTCCACTCGAATCTGTCCATGCCCCTGACAAGTTTCGCAGCGCCCTCCTTTAACATTAAAACTAAAACGCCCCGGTTCAAAGCCACGCAACTTTGCCTCTGGTAGATTAGCAAAAAGATCTCGAATTAACGGAAATAAGCCCACATATGTTGCAGGAGTAGAGCGTGGCGTTCTTCCGATAGGACGTTGATTGATGTCTATCACTTTATCAAGATTCTCAAGTCCATTTATTTTTTTAAAAGGAGAAGGTACGGTTTCTGCTCTAAAAAAATGCTTAGCTAATGCTTTATAAAGAGTATCAATTATC
Source organism: Bdellovibrionia bacterium (assembly GCA_046570065.1). Lineage (GTDB taxonomy): Bacteria > Bdellovibrionota > Bdellovibrionia > Bdellovibrionales > Bdellovibrionaceae > JBKHVM01. The sequence goes on along the minus strand of JBKHVM010000049.1, from coordinate 3,771 downwards.
AAAGTGGATTTACCACTGCCACTCACTCCAGAAACCACAGTAAAAGTGCCGAGAGGGATTTTTGCATTTACATTTTTTAAGTTATTACCACTCGCACCTAGCACTTCTAAAAATTGACCATTCCCTGGACGGCGATTTTTAGGGATGACAATCTTTTTTGCACCACTCAGATACTGACCCGTAAGAGAATTTGGATTTTTCTCAAGGTCTGCTGGAGTTCCCTGGGCCATGATAGCGCCGCCCAAACTTCCAGCTCGAGGCCCAAGATCCACAACATGATCAGCATAACGAATTGTATCTTCATCATGCTCAACCAAAAGGATGGTATTCCCGCGCGCCTTGAGCTCGCCAATAATCTCTAACAATCGATGATGGTCTCGAGGATGTAAGCCAATACTTGGTTCATCCATCACATACAGCACACCAATTAAGCTAGAGCCCACTTGCGTGGCCAACCGAATGCGCTGCGCTTCTCCTCCAGATAAAGTCCGTGAAGAACGTGACAACGACAGATAGCCAGTACCCACGCGTATTAAATAATCCAATCGCGAAACTATCTGTTTGGCGATCTTTTCTGAAATTAAAGTGTCTTTATCCTTAAATTTAAGTGTCTTTATAAAATCACGCAGCTCGTAACAAGAGAGGTTGGCAAGTTCGGCAATAGTACGATCACCTATCTTGACGTTGAGCGCTTCAGGCCGTAGACGCGCCCCTTGGCAGTCAGGGCAATCATGCAAGACAATCTCTTCTTCGTCTTCACTTTCATCATCACCAGTTTTTTTGCCTTTGTACTTGTAGACGACTTTGTCTAGTTTTTTTGAGCCAACTTCACTATCAGAAAACTGTTCTTCCTCAATTAAATCCAAAGTGCCCAAACCATTACATGTCTGACAAGCACCACGTGGATTATTAAAAGAAAATAGCCGCGGTTCTAAGTCCGGAAAGCTATAACCGCACTGTGGGCAAGCCGAGTGCAAAGAATAACTCGTGCGTTCTCCGGTTAATGTTTCAATTACAAGACGTCCTTGCGCCATGGAGAGTGCGGTATTCACACTTTCAGAAAGACGAAATTTTATTTCTGGTTTTAAAATTAACTGATCTACAACTAAGTCAATGTCATGAGTTTTAGTTTTGGCAAGTTTTGTTGCCTGCCCCAACTCAATCATCTTGCCGTCGACCTTGGCCTTCACAAAACCCTTTTTGGCCCATTTCTGAAACTCTGCTAAAAACTCACCCTTTTTTCCTTGAGCCATTGGTGCTAAAACATAAAACTTAGTGCCAGCAGGTTTTTTAAAAATCTCATCTACAATTTGTTGAGGCGTTTGACTCGTTACTGGAATTTTGTGAGTGGGACAACTTGGAACTCCAAGCTTGGCATAAAGCAAACGAAGATAATCATAAATTTCTGTGACTGTACCCACTGTGGAGCGAGGATTTAAACTTACAGACTTCTGATCAATGGCAATAGCAGGAGAAAGTCCTGTTACGGAATCCACTTCTGGTTTTTTTAATTGCTCTAAAAAATTTCTGGCGTAGGCAGAAAGACTCTCTACGTAGCGACGCTGACCTTCTGCATAGACAGTATCAAAAGCAAGTGAGGATTTTCCACTTCCGCTGAGGCCAGTAAAAACAGTAATTTGATTGCGTGGTATTCGCACACTGACATTTTTTAAATTGTGCTCTCGCGCCCCACGCACTTGAATGCCCAAATCATCGTTTGAAAAAGAGGCCAATGCAGGTCCTGAGCTTGGAGACGCTTTTTTACTTTTTGCCATAGCCCCACATAGTAGTGAGGCCATCAGAATGTGGCAAGCAAGATTGAACTGTTGTTTCTTAAAATTATGCTAAATAAGCTGGAGTAAATGCTTCGGGCAAAAGGTCCGCAAACTTAAATGTTTTGATTTGCCCTTGAGGATTGCTTACATGAACCAAAGTTTGTGGCTCAGCAAACTCAGCCATCACTTGACGACAAAAGCCACAGGGCGGCCAAGCTTCAGGCTTAGACGAAACCACTAAAATTTCTGCAATGGGCCCTTGAGCCCCTTCGCTTACAGCTTTCCAGATTGCTACTCTTTCGGCACATACCGTGCCACCATAAGAGGCATTCTCAATATTGCAACCACCCCAGAAGCTACCATCTTTCATTAAGACTGCGGCTCCAATAAAAGCGTTGGAATAAGGAGCGTGAGATCTCTTTTGTGTGTGAAGAGCCAATTCAAAAAGTTTTTTCTGCGTATCTGTCATTTTTATTGCTTTCTGCTTACGTAAAAGATTTAAAACCAAGGACCGTTAAGTGCTGCTGCAACTCCATGAGAGGCAACCCCTGTATGGCAGTAAAATCTGTAGTTTCTATTTTTTCAAAAAGACTCATTCCATGTTTTTCAATTTTATAGGCACCAGCACAATCCAGCGGATTATCAATTTGCACGTAGGCTGCAATCTCTTGGCTCTCGAGTTTTTTCATATGCAAAGTCGTGATATTCACAAAAGGCAAAGCTCTTTCTTCATCAAAAATACAAACAGCTGTAATCAGTTCATGTTTTTTACCACTCATTGCTGCCAACTGAGAATTTGCTTTTTCTATTGTATGTGGTTTGCCTAAAATCTGCCCTTCAAATGCAACGAGCTGATCACCACCAATTATTACTTTTCCTGCCCCCTTTAGGCTTTCCGCCTTCTTAAATGCCAAGTGCTCAGCAAGAGCCCTTGGAGCTAATCCCGAGACTTTGGCACTTTCCTCGTCAAAGTTTGGCTTTTGACATACAAAAGGGATTAACAGCTTTTCAAGAAGTTCTTTGCGATAAGGGCTGGTGCTGCCTAGAATCAATTGTTTCATCCTAAGTAGACTCTCAAAAACAAAACTGAAAGCAAGTGTTTTTAAAGCTTCTCAATTAATTTTCTTACGTAAGAACTCTTCTCTAGCAGCCCCAAAGTGTGGTATCAAAGAGACCTAAAAAAAGGCGGCCTCAAGATGACTGATACTAAAAAGATGCCGGATGTAGCTCTCGAAAGCGCAACTTATGCTCTCCCTTTACAATGGGTAGGGATGAAAAATATTGAGTTGCCTATTCAATTAACAACCCAAGCAGGGGCATTGACCGTGCCTGCAAAAGTAAGAGCTCAAGTCAGTTTAGATCAGAGTCCTTCTCGTGGCATTCATATGTCGCGACTTTTTTTGGAAGTGCAGAAGCTCAGTGAAAAACCTCTCACTGCAGAAAACTTACAACTGGCAGTGGCGCAGTTCCTCGAAACTCACAAAGATCTTTCTAGTAAAGCTGTACTCGAAATTGAATTTGAATTGCCCCTAAAACGCAAAGCTTTGAAGTCCGATAATTCAGCATGGCGTACCTACCCAGTAAAACTCAGCGCTCAAAATGAATGGGGAGTTATTTCGACTTTCTGTGAAGTGCAAATCACTTACTCGAGTACTTGCCCAGCTTCTGCAGCGTTGGCTCGCCAACTTATTCAAGAAAACTTTTTAGAAAACTACCGCGGCGATCTCAGTATTGATGCTGTTTCCTCTTGGCTCTCAAGCCAACAAGGCATCAACGCCACACCTCATGCACAACGCAGTGTTGGCCGAGTCAAAGCAGAGTTTGCAGGAGAGCTTCCTATCGAAAACCTCATCGAACTCACAGAAGAAGCTTTACAAACTCCAGTACAGGGAGCCGTCAAAAGAGTGGATGAACAGGAGTTTGCATTGAGAAATGGACAAAATCTGATGTTCTGCGAAGACGCTGCTCGCCGTGTTGGACAGGCTCTGGAAAACCA
>JBKHVM010000048.1:0-20154 GCA_046570065.1 Bdellovibrionia bacterium | reverse complement strand
AAAATAAGAAATCTCATGTTGATAATTTCGTTTTTAAATCGAACCTATTGATTTACCCAGAAAATAAAAAAGAGCCAAAAAAGCATTGTAGTAGACTGTAGAATCTATCTTTAATACTTTGGAGGATCAGGTGCGCACTTTTTCAAAGGTATGGCCCACAGGGGTTATCTTTATATTTTCTTTTATCCTTGTTCTCTCTTATCAAAACTGTGCTCCACAATTTGCCCCTGATTCATTCGAGGGCAGTTCACAAGCAACATCAAATTCTCAATTAAATAATCAAGATCTCAACCCGCCAATTATTTCGATTCCCAGTGATGTTCAAAGAATTCTATTTTCTGACACAAAAGATGGTTTTGCAGGTTCCATTTTTATTAAGCAGAATACCATCTATGGAGTTGCTTCTGGTTTTAGTCAAACTCAAACATGGAGTTGCGCCGAACCCATGACTTCCACCGGATGCCTGAACCCCAACTCAAGTTCATGGATTAAAATGCCCAATGCAGATTGGACTTATGACACCCTGACAAGATCTTGGATCATGGCCCGTAATTTTAGCACTATTGCTTCGGGCTCCTACAGAATAGGATTCATGGATAAATCGCCTGATGCTATAAATCGTAATCCCGCTTATGCACAAATTGAGCTTGTTGATACTGTCAATCTAACTATCTCAAGAACTCTTAATGGAACTCATGTTAATTCTTTCAAGAATACTGAAACGATGTACTTTAAATTAAGTGGTTTTGGCTCAAACGAAGTTTATGGCTGCGCAGAACCATCGGGGTCTGGAGCTTGCACAGCTTCTAAGTTTCTAAAATATCCTGTCAACGGTTGGTACTTTAATTCAGCTGATAATACTTGGCGCTTAGCTTGGGCCTTTGGTGATGTCCCACCAGGGCAATACAGTTTGCATTTTGAAGATCGCGAGAGAAATCTCAAACTCACTCACAATGTGACTCTCTATCGTGGGACTGGCACCTGCTCTTGGGATCATGGCTTTGTTATCGGGCCTTGCGAAATTGATTCTGCAGCATTGGGCCTAGGAAGTTGTACCAACAGCAACAATGGGCAAGTTAAAAACCATGCTAATACCTGTGGTAGTGTGCAATCAACTTGTCGCTGCCAATAATTTCAAAATTTTAAATTTTAAGTTTGAAGTTTAGGTGGGAAAACTCTAACACGACACTCTGTCTACTTTTTTAACAGCAGAAAAGGCTTAAAGCCAAATTATCATCACCTGAAAGTGGCAAGATCTTGGCAGTATTCACTCTAGATAGAGGAGACTTTATGCCAAGAATTATAGCTCTACATGGCAACCCAGGATCAGCTCAAGATTGGGCAAAAGTAAAATCACTTCTGCCGTCTCAATATGAAATGATAGCTGTTGATGTTTATCAAAACACTTGGCAACAACTCATCCTGCAATCCAATGAAAAAGTAATCCTCCTTGCTCACTCTTGGGGAGCCTACCAAGCTCTCAAAAGTCTCCCCCTAATTCGCGACAAGATTACTCAGATTATTTTAATCAATCCCTACTTGATTCCCGAAAACCCATTGCCGGCAGTTGCGGCTCCCCTGCTGCAGACACCTTGGCTCGGAGATCGTATGATTGCCTCTTCTCATAAAAAATCAGTTGCGACGTTTTTTGAAAACCTCATCTACCCAGAAAAATTAAATGATCGCCAAGAATACATCACCATCCAAAAGAGTCTAGAAAATGTAAACAACTGGAAAAAAGCAGCACTAGCAAAATTAGAGATGCAGAAAAATCCATTGGAGGTCGAGCCTTTATCGCCGATCAGTAGCCATATCCCAATAACGGTCATTTGGGGCGAGCAAGATAAAATTGCCGATAAAGATATTCAACTCTCTCTTCTTAAAAACAACCAAAATATTAAGTTCCTATTTTTAAAGGATTCCGGTCACAACTCTATTTGGTCTCATCCCGAAAAAATCAATGAGGTGATAACAATGAAAGATCCCAAAACGAATCAACAACAAGAGACTAAAATTGGTTATCATGCAGGTCAGTCCGAACTTAATAATGTGATCTCTTATATGGAAAAACATCTCAAAGAATTTCCCGAACGTATTGCTTTAAAATGGGTTTCTCGCCAGAATTTAGCCCAATGGGATGGAGACATGGCCAAACCACTGCCTCATGATTCCATCAATTATAGAAACTTTGCGACAAGAATAAATTCTTTTGCCAAGGGCCTCATCGATATCGGAATCCAAAAAGGTGATCGTGTCATTATCTTTCTTCCAATGAGTTTGGACATGTACACAGCTATGTTTGCTGTCCAGAGAATAGGCGCCATTGCCGTTTTCTTAGATTCTTGGGCTCGCAGCCATCATTTAGGAGCTTCGGCTGAATGTGTTGACCCCAAGGCCATGATAAGCTTTAAGCAAGCATTCGATCTCGTTGACCAAGTTCCAGAGTTCAAATCAATGCCAATTCGAATTATGTATGGCCCTGGTGAGAACTGCACTCATCGTTTTGAACAGCTGCTCAAGCAAGAAATATCACCAATTGCCGCTGTGGAATCAGAGTATACTGCATTAATCACTTTTACAACTGGCTCTACGGGCAAGCCTAAGGGAGCCAACCGCACTCATCGTTTTCTCTCAGCTCAACACCATGCGCTCTCTCATGTTATCCCTTATACAGATAGAGATTCTGACATGCCCGCTTTTCCAATTTTTAGTCTCAATAATCTTGCCACAGGTGTGACCACAATTTTGCCAGCACTAGATCTTGCTGCTCCAAGCGCTAAAGACTCTGCAATTTTGGCAAATCAAATAATTCACGAAAAAATCACCTGCACGACTCTTTCACCTAGTATGTTAGTCGGTTTAGCAAAATTTTGTTCTGAAAATAACATTCAACTCTCTGGGCTTCGCCGCGTAGTGACTGGTGGCGCACCCATTTCAAAAGATGATGTCAGAAACTTCTACGCCATTGCACCACAAACTGAAATTTGGATTCTATATGGATCTACTGAAGCAGAACCCATGGCCCATATCGAAGGCCGAGATATGTTAAAAGAAAACGCAAACAAGGATCCTGAAGTCGTTGAAGAGGGCGTTAATGTCGGTCACATCAGTGATGATATCGACTTTAAGTTTGTCAAAATCATCGATGGCCCAGTTTCTCTGCCAAATGGAGATTGGTCTGGTGTTGAGCTCGCAGCAGGAGAAGTGGGAGAGTTTATTTGCACGGGTGACCACGTCTGTCGCGATTATTACAACAACACTGAAGCTTTTAAGACTACTAAAATCTTGGATTCAAAAAACCGAGTATGGCATCGAACTGGGGACTTAGCTTATATTGATAAAGATAAAAATCTATGGATTGTCGGGCGTGTGAATAATGCAATCACACGTGGTGGGAAATACTACTTTCCTGTAAGGGCCGAAGTTCTACTGAAACGTTTTGACTTTGTTGCTCGCTGTGCTTTCTTGGGACTTGATGACGACAAACTGGGGCAAGCAAACTGCATCGCAATTGAGCTCAAAAAAGACTTGGATTTAAATAGCTTTGATAAAGAAACTGCAAAATCTGAAATTCTAAGAGTCTTTGCTAAAAACAACATTCCTGTGGATAAGATCTTTCTCGTTGAAAGCGTCCCTATGGATCCTAGACATCACTCTAAAGTTGAGTACAAAGTTTTGCGAGAATTACTACTCAAAGAAGGAGCTATCCTTGTCTAAGTGGTTGGTTTTTTTAAAAGAGCGTTTTAACCCTCTACAATACATACCCACAATTGCTGTCTTCTTGGCCGCAAATGCTCTTTACATTTCTCGATCCGAAAATCTAGAAATAACCACTCTTTCTGTTTTTCTCACGTTTTTAATGCTTACAAGTTTCTTTTTAAGAATGAGGCTCTTTGATGAAATCAAAGACTATGAGGTTGACTTAAAAATTAACCCCACTCGCCCCTTAGCGAGAGGCCTCATCACCATCAATGAAGTCAAAAAGGCAATCGTTATTTTATTAGCAGCAGAAGCTTTAATTGCTATGGCTCTGAGCCCAGGAACTTTAGTGATTTGGCTTGTGGCAGCTCTCTATTCTTTACTTATGTACAAAGAGTTTTTTATTGGTCGCTGGCTCAGACCCCACCTGACGACTTACGCCATTACACATACTTTTGTGGTGAATCTATTAGCACTACTTATCATGGCTGGTGCTGCTGGTTTTCAGTGGCAAGATTTGCATGCTTACCATGAGGCTTTTATAGCAATGAATTGGTGCTATTTTAATCTCTTTGAATTCGCTCGTAAAACCTTTGCTGCCACAGAAGAGCGCTCTGGCGTTGACACCTATAGTTCACTTTTTAAACCACTAGGTGCTTGGTTCCTCTCAATTAAAGAAGTACTACTTGGGGTGATCTTAATTAATGCCAGCACTATCAATCCTCTATTTTTTATCGGGGATAGAGTACGCACTAAGGTTGCAATTTTGGCTATGATCTACTTTGTTTTGTCCCTAAGTTATCTTTTTACTCCTAGCTTAAAGACTGCAAAGTTTTTTAGGACTATTTCTGGGATTTATTTATTAACACATTTTTTAATCTTAGCTTGGACCCTTTACTAATGAGGACACGATGTTAGTTACAAAAAATTCAACTCGTCTTTTTGCAAAAAATGAAGCTGGAGGTAAGGGTTTTAAGCTCTTCGAAATGTCACAAGCCGAAATGCCAGTTCCCGAGTGGGTTGTGTTTGGAAGAAAATACTTTCAAAATCATCTTGAGCAAAATGGTCTCACCGAATCCATTGCACATCTACTCAATCTCTATATTGATGGTTCAAAATCTGCTAAAGAAACTAGCGAGAATATCTCACAACTCATTGAAACTGCTACCTCAACATTAGCCCTTAATAAGGCAATTCAAACGGCCTTAACAACTCTTGCTGGCATAGAAGTTTTTTCTGTAAGAAGTTCAGCAGCTGATGAAGATTCAGCATCTCACTCTTTTGCAGGACAACTTTCAAGCTTCTTGTATGTTCAAGGAGCAGAAGATATTGAGCGTTATATTAAAAAATGTTGGGCTTCTGCATTTACTGAACGAGCCCTCGTCTATCGTAAAGAAAATAGCATAGATCTAACTAAGATTTCTGTCGCAGTTGTGTTACAGCAAATGATTGACCCTGATAAGTCAGGAGTTCTTTTCACCTGCAATCCCGTCTCTAAAAATCTAGATCAATATGTCGTCTCTAGTGTTTATGGTGTTGGAGAGGGCTTGGTATCAGGAGCTTTGGATGCTGATTCCTATTGGCTCAATTCCCAGACTGGAAATTTAGAACATTCTGAAATTGTACAGAAGTCTGAAAGTATGCGCAAAGATCTCTCAGGTCATTGCAAACTTGTGGCTATTAAAGATGAAATGCAAAACACTCCTAGTCTAAATGAGGCAGAACTAAAAGAACTCTATGAATTAGGAAAAAAACTACACCAAATATGGCATCGCCCTCAGGATATTGAGTGGGCTATCTTTCAGGGTAAAATCTATCTATTACAAACTCGTCCAGTCACCAACTTAGAACAAGACCTTATGGGCTATCCTAATTTATGGGACAACTCTAATATCGTGGAAAGCTACGGCGGTAAAACTTTGCCTTTGAGTTTTTCTTTCGCTTTAAGGAACTACAAAGCTGTCTATATTCAATTCTGTGAAGTTCTCGGTGTGCCTAATGAAATCATTAAAGATATGGACTCCTACTTATCCTACATGCTGGGTTCTCTCAAAGGACGTGTTTATTACAATCTTTTTAATTGGTATAAACTAGTTGGCGTTCTTCCTGGTTTTAAACAAAACCGTGAATTTATGGAAACTATGATGGGAGTTCAAGAAACTTTAAGTGATGAAATTGCAGAGAGAATTAAACCTCATCCTTCTTGGGATACTTTTAGTGGAAAGGTGAGGAAATTTATAACTGGCCTCAATTTTTTAAAATATCACGTTACCATTCAAAGTATTGTGGATGATTTTCTAAAAACCTTTCACCGCGATTATGACCACTATCGTAAAATGAAATTCGAAAAGATGCGCGGAGACCAACTGATCCGTATCTATATGGAAGTTGAGCGCAATATGCTTGGACGTTGGAAAGCTCCAATCATTAATGATTTTTTATGTATGGTTCATTTTGGAATTCTAAGAAAGCTCACGACTAAGTGGCTCACTGAACTAGATAGCACTATTCAAAATGATCTGCTGGCTGGAGAAGGAGGACTGGAGAGTGCCGAGCCCACCAAAGCTCTACTAAATCTCGCAGCAAGTGCATCGCGCAATCATAACTTAAGCAATCTTATCATGAACACTAATCCTGAGGAAACTCTCGAAGCTCTCAATCAATCAGAGCATAAAGATTTCTATCAACAAGTCTTAAACTATTTGGATCGATTTGGTTTTCGATGCATGAGTGAAATGAAACTAGAAGAAATCGATCTTATGACCGACCCTTCTTATCTTTTTGTGAATCTCAAAAATTATTTACGTTCTGGCCAAACATCACCTCATGATGATAGTACAGAAAAAAATCTGCGTCTTCAGGCTGAACAAAAGGTGTCTCAACATTTGAGTGGTCTTAAAAAAATCTTTTATTTTTGGGTGCTAAAGCATGCCCGCAAAGCCGTTAAAAACCGAGAGAATACCCGCTTTGCCCGCACTCGCATTTATGGTATCGCTCGAAATATTTTTCAAAATATCGGAGAAGATCTCGCCAATGTAAAAGCAATCCAACACCCTCGAGATATCTTTTGGCTTACCATCGAAGAAGTATTTGCTATTTACAATGGAGCCCTCCCAACTTCAAATATCATTGAGATCATTGCTGTTCGCAAGAAAGCTTATGATACATTCGAAGAGGAGCCCACTCCGCGAATACTCACAAGAGGAGCTGTCTACTGGAACAACAACTTCTTTGAAGAGCAAAAAAATGCTTTTGAAATTCAAGAAGGCGAAGATTGTGACCTCAAAGGACTTCCTTGCTGCCCAGGTATTTTAGAAGGCGTGGTAAAAGTTATTCTCAATCCTGGGGATGATTTGGAGCTCAATGGAGAAATTCTTGTCACCGCACGCACGGATCCAGGCTGGGTCCCCCTCTACCCTTCTATTTCTGGTCTCTTGGTGGAGCGTGGTTCTCTGCTATCACACTCTGCTATTGTTGCCCGCGAAATGGGAAAGCCCGCCATAGTGAGTATTCCCAATCTCACTAAAACTCTCAAAACGGGCATGAGAATTCGCATGGACGGAAAAGCAGGAACTATTAAAATTTTAGATTAGTTTTAGGGCTCAAGAGTTTGAGCCCTATCTTTAATTTTTTCGCTCTTTAGCTTTTGCTAAAAATATGAAAGTTGTAGACGCCAGTTCCGTCTGCTTTATATGCCTCTTGCTCTTCTACGATCCTTTGGTGCCACTTTTGACTATCAATAGCTGTGGGCGCCTTCAGAAAGGAACGTATAACGACTGTGCTGTCCTTAGGAGTTTGCGGATGCATACGCTGAAGAATGCTATTCGCATGAGCTTCATCCAAATAAGAAATGGTATCAGATAAAGAAACAAAATTATAAGCTTGTTGGGGAAGTATCTCTAGAAGGTTACCGACATGAAAATGCAACTGGGTTTGTGACTGTTTAACCGCCTCAAAAATATGCCTCTGTGCCTCCAACGGCAAACCTTCTTCGTATTGCACCTTTCCTAAAAACAGAACCTGCATAAAGTAGTTTTTACGAACTAGCTGTGTACGAAAAACTCTTTCAAACTCTTCCATAATAAATTGATAGGGAGGGCGCTGATCTGTGCGACGGTCTTCTTGCCCAGAAAAATGTCCCTTATAAAGAAATTTATTAAAAACATACTCACTAGCAGCAACACGTATAAATGATTTCCACCGCAAATGAGGCCAGTGTTTCTCGTAAAGCTCTCTTTGTTCGTTGAGTGTCTGTGCCTCAAAAACCTTACTGAAATCACATTGTAGGTATTCTCTAAAAAGTTTTCCTAACTTCTGAAAATGAGACTCCCATTTACCAAGCAAAATAAAACCTTTTGGTTCCCAAGCTGGAAGATGCTTTAACCAATACTGGTGTGCTTCCGAGGATAAAGACAACTTTTCAAATAGAACCAATCGATTTCCTTCTTTTGTATTACCATCCTGAATAGCCCCTCGATATCCCATAAAAAATAGATACTCTTCATAGCTTAAGGCCTGCACAGCACGCCATCTTAGTTCAACTAAATAGTTTTGGGCTGCGCTCATGTCCACCACATCTAAATGTTTTGGATTTCTAGCAATGAGAGGCAAACACCGAGCTCCAGAACCCGCGATGGAAAAAACACGCTCAACATTATCTGATAGTAAGCGATACTCAATAAAGGTATCTTCATTGGACAATGAATAATTCAAATCTGTAAAATAAATTTCTGCCATTTCTTCTCCTAAAAATCCTGAGAACCTTCTACCGTGATTTTTAATCCAGCAGCAGTTCCCCCAGTAATATTCTTATAGGCAGACCACAATCCAACCTGCTCCGCCGAAAAATGTTGTACATATCCACCAAGACTCAACCAATCGTTCCAATTAAAGTTATATTCCGCAGACACAAAACTCTCTTCACTTGAAGAGTTAAAGAAGCCCTGTAAGAAAAGCTCATGCTTTTGTCCTGAATACAAAATACCTGAATAGATTATAGTTTGATAATCGCCTTCACTAAATCCTGTTTCACCAAAATCAAAAAAAGTCATCTGTGGTGTTAGAGTAAAATTACCAACAAATATATCTGTTCCTATAGCCACGAATTTATCTTCTTTAGGTTCCTGAACCGACAAATAGTCATCTCTCCAATATTGATAACCGCCAACTTCAGACTTTAAAACTAACTGTTCAAACGCCACATTAAGAGCAACTCCACCAATCTGTTTTTCTCCAACTTGAGCTGCCACTACAGCCACACCCACTGGTCCTAGTTCTTGTTTTAGCCTTAATCCATAGCCCATTTTTTCTGAATCTTCGTTTTCGAGTTGAAATGGCAAAGGTTCCGGATACTCACTCTGGGCAATCTCTGATGAATAATTGAAATCTAAAACTCCACTTTCCCAAACAATTGAAGCCATTGCCCCAGTAGAGTGAACAAGTTGATCTGAGAAGTCATCCATCAAGAGTCGATTCCAGCGTCTTCCGGTCCAAATATCTAATGAAGGCAAAACCCACATCTCAGACCAGCGATTTGCAAAACGTCCCGCCTTTAAAAATATAGAATCCAACTTGAGCTCAACAAAGGACTCTTGTAAGTAACCTCTATTAGGCAGTCTCAGCTCAGGATTATTCTCTGCTGCACCATTGGCTTCAAAAAATCCTTCACCAAAAAAACTAAGAGCCCCATAACTTGCACCCAAATGTCCTTTTAAGAAAAGACGATTAAAAACAATTTCTTCACCACCCATAACGTCATAACGTGCAAGTCCCATGACCCCGGCATGACCGGGGAGACTCCAAATTAAACCTAATAAAAAAATGAATACTTTCATTTACCTTAAAGACTCCATGTTTCTTACTGTAAAGAAATTCTCTTGAAGCTTAGAAGGTTTCATTTCTAAGACTTTGATGGAACTTTTAGCACCCGAGGTGTCCGTGATTTCAATAGAGGAAACTCGCTCTGCACCCAACATATTTTTATATTCCGAGTACTGTGCTGTTTTGAGCAATGTTGTACCATTTAGCGCCAAAAACTCAGCACGCAAAGGCCTAAAAGTCTTATCCTTTACCCAAAGTCGAATCCACTCATAGGTGAGATTATCTTTTTGTGCTTTCAGTAGTAACTCAATATTGCCATCTACTCTATTTTGAATTTTACCATCATAATCCCCAGCCCAGCGCGTTCGCGAAATATCGCCATTAGCAACCTGCCCATTAAGTTTTTGTGACAATGATAGTTTCATTGATCGCTTCAAATTAGGTACATAAGCGTGAAATTCACGATCCAACATCAGCATATTACGGCCTTTGTCGCGGGTTGGCTCTTTAGTAACAACTAGCGTTTTATCCTGCCCCATTAAATAGACTTGAAAAACTTGCGTCTGATCTTTGCTTTCTACCTGAATTTTCATTTCAAAAGTATCACTGGGATTACGATATCGATCTGCTTTTGCCAAAATCTCTTGAACCGAGTTTGCACTCGCCAAGCTTGCAAAAATAGTAGAACAGACCAAAGTAAATACCAGTCGTTTCATGATGACTCCCTTACAGAAATATCTAAAAATTATCTTAGAAGTTTTTTTTACCAATTGCACACTCCTAAGAAAGACTCGGTCGTATGTCTAAGCTATTTGAGATTGAAAAGTTGAACTATTCTTACCGCTGGAATCATCAAGAAATTCCTGTACTCAAAAACCTAGACCTAGTGTTAGAAGCTTCGACTTTTAACTGTATTGTGGGACCTTCTGGAACTGGTAAAACTACTCTTTTGAACATTATGGGGCTACTCGACACTGCGCGATCTGGCAATCTCAAGTTCAATGGGACAGATATATCATCGCTTTCCGAATCACAAAAAGAAGAGATTCGCCTCAACGACTTAGGTTTTGTTTTTCAAAGCTATTTTTTACTCCCCACTCTAACAGTACTAGAAAATACTGTTTATTTTCTTAAAATCATGAGGCAGTCTCCAGAACAGGCCGATAAAAGAGCAACCGAGATTTTAGAAATTTTAGGTTTAAAGGATCATCTAAAAAAATACCCACAACAACTCTCTGGAGGCCAAAGGCAACGCGTTGCTATCGCAAGAGCCTTAGCCAAAAAACCAAAAGTCATTTTGGCCGATGAACCAACAGCAAATTTAGATGAAAAAACAGCTGAACTCACCATCAAAGCTTTTCAGGATCTGCAAGAGAAAGAAAAGACTACCTTTATATTCTCTACCCATGACATGCACCTTGTGAGTTATGCACAACAAGTATTTAAAATGAACAACGGGCAACTCGAAAGGACTCGCTAATGAAAGAGATTTCGTTTCTTGCTTGGAGAAATTTATTTCGCAATCCCCGCAGAACACTTGCCAGCTTAATTACGGTTGCTTTTGGTGCGGCCGGCTTACTCATTTATCAGGGATTTAATAACGGAATCATGAATCAGTACCGTGAAAACACCATTCACGGCTATTATGGCTACGGCCAAGTCATGCCTAAAAACTACTACGGCAAAGTGAGAGAAAATCCTTGGGAAAAATGGCTAAACGAACCTCAAACCACCGAGCAGTTTTTAAAATCGATTCCCCAGATCAAAGAAGTATTCCCAAGAGTGACTCTTTTTTCATTTTTAGTAAATAAGGGAATTACATTGGCAGGAAAGGGAGAAGGAGTTCTTCCTGAAAGAGAAAATTCTTTCTTTAATCAAATGAATTTCATTCAAGGCAACAACTTGCAGAATGAGTTTGATATCATTCTTGGAAAAGGTTTAGCCGAATCTCTTAATGTCAAAATCGGCGATACAGTAACACTGTTAACACAGACAATTAATGGTCAGCTGAATGGTGCCGACTTGCAAGTCGTAGGCGTCTTTCATATGGGGCAAAAAAGCATTGATGATACATTTTTTAGAGTGCACCTCAAACAAGCACAAAGTCTCTTAGACACTCAAAAAGTTGAGCTTTTTTCTTTGGCAACAACAGGTGTAAGTGATTGGAAAAAAATTGCCGATCAAATTAGCAATTCACCTCAAGATATCGAGGCTATTCCATTTGAGGTTCTTGATAAAACCTATTATCAAAACTCCGTGGACTTTCTTGATGCCCAGTTTTCTTTTATACGCACCATAATTCTACTTATCGTTGCTCTAGGTATATTTAATACGATCGCAGTAGGTCTTCTGGAAAGAGCTGGAGAAATTGGCGCTCTCCGCGCTAATGGCGAAAAAAAGTCCAGGCTAACTAAAATATTTTTGTTTGAGAGTGCCTTGCTGGGAGTGATTGGTGGAATCTTGGGTATTATCTTAGCACTAGTTGTGGACGTTACTCTACTTTCAAGAGGAATTCCTATGCCTCCAGGGCCAGGTATCACTCGTCAGTTCCTCATCTACTTAGAGCACTCTCCTGCCCACTTTCTGCAAGCATTGCTTTTACCAACACTGGCCACTGTAATAGCCAGTTTGCTGCCCATTCGTAACTTATTAAAACGATCTATACCTGATTTACTTCGCAGCACGCCTTGATAGAGCGAGCTGCCGAGTGAGTTCAATTTCTTTGTCAGTAACTGTTCCCATATGTCCTTGAATGGCAGCCAACTTAACTCCATGCTTCTGAGCTAATTTATAAATTGTTTTTACTTTCTCCCACTCAATATCACGACCCATGGTAAATGATTCGTAGCGCTCATCTAAAGCCAATAGTGCAGTCTCAGCCAAACAGGCATAGACAGAATTTCCTGGCAAACCTAGATCACAATTCATTTCTACTGGGCCTGGCAATATAACTTCTCCAGATTCAATGATTAAAACATCAGGACGTTTCTTAGCGTCTTGGATATCAAAGTCCAAAGGTCGAGAGCAATCACAAACCACACATCCTGGTTTTAAATTCATCACATCTATAATTTTAGTATCAAAAGCACTGGTCGCAGTCACAAGAGCGTCCACTTCATGACCAACAGAGTTAGCATCAGTGCTTATAAGGACTTCACATTTTGGAGCCATTTTTTGAATCTCAGCTCTAAGCTCTTCAAGACGGTTCAAGCGAGGAGCGACTAAATAGAGTCGATTAAATGCAAGAGCAAGAAGTTTAGCGGACACTTTCCCTATGGAGCCTGTCGCTCCAATTACCATTGCTGTACCATTCACAAGGCCAGTATTTTTATCAATGCTCACTAACTTCATTTTTCTCACAACTTCATGAAGGGCCCACAAAGTTGAACTTGCCGAGAGTGAGTTTCCAGTCGTTACAGGAATAGGCGAGTTCTGATTTATCGTTACCCCAGAATCGCCAATTACTTTTGTATAAGCACCGAGTCCAATAATTTTTGCTCCACGATTGGCAGCATCATAACAAATTCTTTCTATCTTTCTATAGGTGACCTCTGGATCCCCTTCTCGTAGAACCTTTGGAGTAGAAAAAAGTCCATAAATAATACCATTCACTTCTTTTCCTGAACTCTGACTAACAATATGATTAACAGTGCCATAGACAATTGGTGGTGCCTTTGCAATTGTTCTGTCAAATCCATCATTCCAATCTTTTGGCATCAAATTTAGAACTTGCATTCCTGGAAGACGAGTAAAATCTTGATGAGAAAGTGCATGAATAACGAAAGCAAATTCCGGTTCTCTTTCTTTTACAATTTTCTTTTTTAATTTATGAACTGTCTGGGAAATTTTTAATTGTGTCGAATCTTTTTTTGCAATCACTTGCTTACGAATATCCTGACGATCTTCTTCAGAAACTTTTAGAACGTTTTCCCATTCTTCCAAAGTTAAAGCAGATGTTCTCCCCTGACTCAACCTTATCGCAGCATCCAAAGTTGAGTAATTGATGTAAGGGCTAACTCTGAATTCCTCTGGAAACAAACTAATAGTGGAACGTGGTCCATATTTTTTAATCTCCGCTTCCATCACAGGATGATGACTCCAAGTTATTAAATCCTTACCTCTAAGAAACTCGGTAGAACTATCAAAAAGCAACAGAAAAGGCAGATCACTACAGACATACTGAACACTCTCAACCTGACTAGCCAAAGAACTGCGACTCATTTTTTGCAGGCGATTTTCTGCTAAGGGGGTGTTGTTCTTTAACTCTTTAAAGTTTGCCACGTTCAAAACACCTTTAGAGAGCGTTTTAAGACCTAAAAAAGGTTGAATCATAAATGGCAAACCTAACATAGAATAAGCATCACCAAGAAATATTTTGTTAGGATATCTCTTTCGTAGAAACTCTTCTATTTCTAGATTGAAAAAAGCTGCTGCAAAGAACACTCCCTGCTCAGGAGAAATTTCTCTGCTATCAATTTTCTTAATCAAGGACTGAATATTTGCCATCTCTCTTAAGATTGTCCCATCACAAAGAGGCGCCGAAGATGGTGAACGCATAATCTCTAGATACTGTCGATGCACGTAACTGCGTGAATCCAGTCGAATTACCGGAGGGAGACTCGTGAGAGATATAGCATCCACCTGATTTCTGAATGTATGAATGAGCTTCTTAACAGTCTCGACATTAAAATTAGCACCAAATCTTTGCACTTCAAAATGATGGCCTGCGAGATCGAACTCATAAGCACAATCCCAGTGATTTCGTCCAAAGCTAATCTCAGCTATTCGAAATGTGCTTTTCATACCCACTCCAAAAGGCCTCTTCATATTCAAAATACTCAGGGCACCATCTATCACCTAAAACATCCGAAGTTGTTTCAGAGTTGTACTTTGGCAATTTAAAGACATAAGCAAGTTCTTGTTCTGGAAAATCTACGATCCAACTAGAAATCTTTTGAGTCACAACGTCTGGTATAAGGCCCGATAGTTTTATACCTCTGTTAGCGATTGCTTGTTTTTTTAAAGAATCACGATACAAAGTACCCAGCGAAAGACCCACTTTGGGAGTCAAGTTGTAGCTTTCATAGCTTTCTCTCTGCTGACTTACTATGTATTCAACAAAATTCTTAATAGCTTTAGCAATAACATCTACTGGGACGATAGGTAGAAATGAGTCTTCACTCCCC
This sequence comes from Bdellovibrionia bacterium, assembly GCA_046570065.1. Classification (GTDB taxonomy): domain Bacteria; phylum Bdellovibrionota; class Bdellovibrionia; order Bdellovibrionales; family Bdellovibrionaceae; genus JBKHVM01. The sequence continues at coordinate 5,449 of JBKHVM010000048.1, read as the reverse complement.
GGCAAATAGAGAGCAGTTGGAATTTTTTCGATCAGAAACTTAGCCTTACGCATAGCAAACGGTGCGTGATAAGGACCATCAATTCTTTGAATTCTATTGCCTAAAGTATCGCCAACAATAGCTCCTAACCTCAAATTTAAACGCAGTTCTGGGCCCTCTGGAAAGTTAATGAGAACCTTCTCGCCTTGAGCTTTACTTTCAGCATAGTAGTCCGGAAATGCTTTCTCTAAATAAAGGTCATAGGGTTTACAAATTCCAACAGGTGAGTTTATTCCAGCAGCAATTGAACTTAGGTTCACAAATCTAGTTATTTTACTTTTTTGACATAAAGCTAAAGCTGTTGAAAGTGCCGTGACATTAGCTAAGTGTAAATCTGTAGAGTCTGCTCGCAAATCATATAATCCAGCAGCATGGACAAAGACATCATATTTCTCTTGAGAAATTTTTTCTACTGGCAAGCCACCCAACCATAAAGAAAGATCACCTTTGTAGGTTCCTTGACCTCCACGAGAAATGGTGTGCACAGTATGCTCTCTCTGTAGCTCTTGAAGAAGATCTTTGCCTATAAAACCTGTTGCTCCTGAGAGTAGAATTTTCATCTTCACCTCGTTAATTGGAAACAACAACAGGCAAACTTTGCCTTAGACACTTGATTTTTATTTCTTGAACATCTTTATGTAAAATCTCACCATCACCAAAAAAGGTTAATTTTCTCTGTGTCTTTGAACGCAAAGTAAAATCTCGTAACTCAAAACTTTTAACTCTTTTGAGATTATTAATAGTCCCCATTCTTAAGTGATAGGCAGAATGTAACAACTCGTGAGCTCTATCCCCTTCGGAAATAAGTAAGTTTACTGTCCCATCGCTATTACTTGTCAAAGGAGCCGGCGTAAAACTTGAGCCAATCTGTGGCAGATTATTAATGAGTAAAACTGGAGAGGATGTTTCTAAGGTGAACTTTCCCGGCATTTCGATTTCCAGACTCCAGCCTTTCTGTTCCCACTTGCGAAGCGCTTCAGCCACCATTAAGGAGTAAATATTAGGCCCGATTTTTTTTAAAAGCTTAAAACTGTTTTGTGTTACAAACTTAAGAGCTCCAGCCGTATTCTCACATGAAGCAACTCTTCGAAGAGAATGCCGCATTTGGTTGGCTAACTCTGCAGCCAATGCAGGAATACCCAAGCCACCATTGGTCAGCATATAGGACTTTTTCCCATCACCTTCGACTTCAATCACATCGATATACTTCACTGTTCCCTCAAGAATATTACGCACGGCTTGATCTACTTTGCGACTAACTCCCAAAATGCTGGCAAGATCATTTGCAGTTCCTGAGCGAACAACAGCAATGGGAGGCATTTTATTCATTTCGATTCCTGAAGACATCAAGCACTGAAGACAAGCGTTAATCGTGCCATCTCCACCACAAACGATTAAGTAATCTGTTTTAGCCTCAATTTGTTCATGGATATAGTTGCACATTTCGTCAAGGTTAGCAGGTTCACAAAAGCTCAAGTCACAGCGGAATAGGGCTTCCCCTATCTTCTCTCTAATGAGAGCAGGATCTACAGAACCAGCTTTGCTGTTAATCACTACAGAGACACGCATGACACCCTCGATTGGCTAGAGAGGTTGCAAGCCTTATACCTAAATGTAATGTATTAAGTGCAGCCTCAGACCTTTCTGAGTGTCTAACTTTTTGACACTGCGAAATTTTGTAAAGAAAGTCACATTCTTGAGATTTTTAGCTAACTTTTTAGTACTTTGAGAACGCTTTTAGAAAACTTAGCTCCAAGGAGAAAATCTATGAAATATGTTATTACAATAACCACATTTTTAATAATGGGACTTAGCAGTGCTTTTGCTAAAACAAGTGAAATTGAGCTCGCTAAAGAGCACCTCCGCAAACTGAATGGTACTGTAGGCACTTTGACTTCTGATGTGGAACCAAACCTTAACGGCAAACCCTGTACCATTGACATTGAAGAAGGTGTTATCGAGTCCTTTAACAAAGAATATCTGTCTCTTCGCTTTAAAAATACTGGTTTATACTTTACTCCGGTTGCTCACATAGATGCTGAATCAACACTTGTAGAGGACAATACCATTCTTGTCTCAACTTCGTCTGAAAGACCTGGTGGAGATGCTTGCGGAAGCTTTGGTGGCGCCATGAGATACAAGAAGACAATCACAATTGAAGAAAAAGCTATCACTATCAGTGAGTCATTCCGATGTGCTGGTGAACTGTTTAAGAAGTATGAACTAAACTCAACTTGTTCTTTTAAATAATCCAAAAAACTTTTTGTTTTTTTAAAAAGGCCTCACAGAAAATAAACTCTTGAGGTCTTTTTTTTATTCTAAGGATTCAACGTTAATATTGAAACCAAATTCTCGAGGATAATATGGAGACACTCGCTCACCAAGATTTAAACCCAAGGGATACATAAAATAGTTTTCAAGCATCCCCGTTGCTGGCTCCAAAGAGCTATCACGTAATGAATTAAAATAAACCCAATTGGCATCACTTCTTAATAATAGCTTAGTAGAAATTTCTTGAAAACGCGAACTTGTCGACTCCAGCTTTTCATCAAGCGCCAATTTTAATACATCTCCTGGATCCATCACTAACCAGCGTTGATCTTCGGTCATAAACTCCACTTTGCAGTGAAATGCCTCTGAATTATCTCCAGTTCGCCCTAAACCAGAAGTCCATAGTGCTGGCCCTAACCTCATACCGAATAACTCACGAGAGGGCACGCCTACAGCCCGCAACAGAGCTACAGCAACGGAGGAAACATCTACACAACGTCCACAAATATGTCCTTCACGCAAAGAGTCCTCAACATTACCCAGCCCACAGCCAACTTGATTAGGATCTCTCTCACCATGATGGATTATCCAATGATAAATTTTTGCAGCTTTGTCTTCAGCAGAAGAGGCTGATCCAATAATGTTCTGAGCAAAAGATATAATAAACTCGTTTATAGGGACGTGGGGACGAGTCTGCAAGTAAAGCTCCTGCTTTTCTTGAGACCACTTGTAACTTTCTCCTGCTGAAGATCGTTCTGCTATCTCTAGATCATAAGTCAGTTCTAAAATTCCATTTTCTTTGTCTTTGAACTTTAGGTAAATATAATCAAAGTTCCATTCTGCATTCTTTAAAACTTTGAACTGAGCATTGGTTGTAAACTGAACTAATCTTCTTTTCTGAAATGGAGTCTCTTGTGGTTGAGGCAGCCACAATTCAAAAGTCTCTCGATCCAAAACTCGATTAAAATCAAACTTCCAGCGAAACTTTCGCAAAACCAAAATCTCCTAAATACGTACCACAGCTGAAGCCCAAGTAAATCCAGCTCCAAATGCTGCCAATCCTAAAGTCATTCCGGGTTTCAATTTACCAGCTTGAAATGCATCATACATTCCAAGAGGGATTGTTGCCGCCGTGGTATTACCAAACTTGTGAATCGTGTTGTGAACTTTACTTTGCTCGATACCTAAATCATCAGCCACTTTTTGGTTAATGCGTAAATTTGCTTGATGAAAAAAGAAATGATCCACTTTTTTAATATCAATGTTTGCGGTTTTAAGAGCAGATTGCATGACTTCTGGCATTCTTGTCACGGCATGCGTAAAAACCAAACGACCATTCATTTCTGGAAAAATAACTCCATCAGTTATCATCGCTTCGGTGACTCGACGAGGACCTAAGGCACTGCCTGGCCCTGGCATCCATAGTTCTTTATGGTGTTGCCCGTCCGCATGGAGTTCTGTGCAAACAATATGAGGCTCCTTGTTTACATCTTTGACTTCACAGGCTTGTACTATGACAGCTCCTGCTCCGTCTCCGAAAAGAGCGCTAACATTACGGCCGTTTGGTGTGAGGTCCAAAGCCTTAGACTGAACTTCCGCTCCCACCACTAAAACACACTCATGGGAACCCGAGCGAATAAACTTATCAGCAATAGAGAGACCATAAACAAATCCAGAACATGCTTGTCTGATGTCAAAATATGGAATGAGTGGCAATCCCAACTTAGCTTGCAATACCGCAGCGGTACCTGGGATATCATAATCTGGACTCGATGTTGCTACCACAATCATATCGATCTTATTTTTATCAATACCTGCATTTTTAATTGCGACTAAAGATGCCTCTAACGCTAAGTCTGATGTGGCTTGATCTGCATTGACCCAGTGACGTTGCTCAATACCAGTTCTTTGCACGATCCAATCATGAGTGGTATCGAGGGTCTTTTCTAAATCTGTGTTTTTAACTACATTTGGAGGAAGGTAGCCTCCAAAACCAGTAATTTTTGCAGCTCGCATAGTAAATTTCCTTATTAAAAAAGGCGCTGTTGCCAGCGCCCTTAAAATTTAAACGTAAGATCCGCGGCGGATTTTTTCGAGAATCAACTTCTCTGTTTTGATTGGATCTTTTGGATCAACCGAGAAGAAAGACTGCTGCTCACAACGAATCTTTTCTTTGATCAACCATCTTAAAATATCAGCCAAGCCTTTATTCTTTTTATCTGTGAAGAATGGATCATTCTCTAATGCATCTTTAGCTTTCTTAAGAGCACGAGCTTCCACAGGGTCTGATTCTTTTACTTTGTATGCAAAAAGATCGTATTTTTTAACATCCTCAGGCAATACACCCAAAAACTTTACATTCGGAGCAGAAAAATCAGCATTGCGAATCAATGAAGCGGCAGAACCAGCTTTTAAAGTTCTAAAAATATTTTGTAAAGTGTACGCATCCAAGTCTCCAAAGAAGTACATTGGAACATCAAGTTGATCTTGAATTAGCTTACACCAACCACGAACAGCATTTGAGGGAACCCCTTGAGCACCCATCAAAATACAATTGTTACGCTTTGTAAAACCCATGGTAACAAGAGTATTTGCTGTACCTTCCGACTCTACAATCAAACAGAAATCGATCTTCTTTTTAGCTCTCAATTTTAATGATTGAGGTTTGTTTTTAGGCTGATAAGGAGCCGTCCCTAGAGAGGATAAATCTACAACTGCCTTGTCACCATCAGGCATAGTTTCAGTCACTATTAGCTGTTGCGAATAGGTTTGACCACCGCGATCATTGGCAAAACAATTTAACTCTTCACGATACACTTTGAGCATATCGCCAATAAAATCAATGATAGAGTCTGATTCATTCTGATCTTCAAAATCCAAAGGCTTTAAGCCTTTATCTCCTTTGATCAAACCCTTACAAATATAATACAACTCACGCTTAGTATTGACAGAGCCGATCTCTAAATTGCGCATTAAAATTTCAAGAACAAAAACCACACGGGCTAATTTTTGCACCGAAGAGACGTTGAGCTCCGTGCGAACTACTTTGTCTCCTGGAGTTAAAAATCCCACTTTTGAATTGTAGATCGAGTTATCTAAGCTCGTCTTTACGGCCTCCAAGACGGGTCTTTTGGAGTTC
>JBKHVM010000047.1:0-20228 GCA_046570065.1 Bdellovibrionia bacterium | reverse complement strand
GTACTCATCGTAAGTTCCGGGATAGAGGCTGAGTTGACCCATGGAAATTTCTAAAATGCGATTTGCTACACGACCAATAAATCCCCGGTCATGGCTCACAGTGATGATCGTGCCATCGTACTCTTCTAAGGCATGAGTTAGAGCTTCCACCGTATCAAAATCAAGATGGTTGGTTGGCTCATCTAGCAAGAGCAGTGGTGATTTCTGCAAAAGAATTTGTCCCAAAGCAACTCTTGATTTTTCTCCACCAGAGAGAACAGAGACTTTTTTATTGATGGTTTCTCCACTAAATAACAAACTGCCAGCCATATTCAGCACATCTTGTTGAGTCACTTCTGGATGAGTATTGCGAGACATGGCCTCGAAAACTGTGTCGCTTAAAATAAGCTTTTCTGGTGTGTGCTGAGCATAGTAAGAAAATTGAACTTGATGGCCCCACTTCATTTCGCCAGCAAGAGGTGGTATTTCGCAGGCCAAAGTTTTTAGAAGTGTGGATTTGCCGGCACCATTGAGGCCCACAATGCCTAAGTGATGACCTCGCTCAAGGCGGAGATCCACATTTTTTAAAATCAACTTATTGCTGTAACCACATTCTAAACCCTGTGCCTCTAAAATCATTTTTCCGGTCGGAAAAGCGCTAGGGATTTTAATTTTTGCCGTAGTTGGGGCTGCTTTGACCTCAATCTTTTCCATTTTTTCAAGAGATCGAAGTCGGCTTTGTGCTTGTTTTGCTTTAGTTGCTTTAGCACCGAAACGATTCACAAACTCCATTACAGATTTCTTTTTAGCTTCCTGTGAAAGAATTTGTTTTTCTAAAAGTTCGCGAAGCTGAGCCTTCTGCTCAAAATAATCATCTAAGTTACCAGCAAACTTAACAATTTCACCAGCTTCAACTTCTACAATATGATCAGTCACTCGTCGTAAAAACTCTCGATCGTGAGAAATTAACAAAAACGCGCCATCATAATCCTGTAAAAACTGTTCTAAAACAAGAAGAGTCTCGAGATCTAAAAAGTTTGTTGGTTCATCTAACAATAAAAGATTGGGCTCACAGCCAATGAGATAAAGTAATTTAACTCTCATGCGATAGCCACCTGAGAGCTCTTTTAAATGCGAGTTAAAATGACTTTCAGTAAGTCCAAGTCTGAGCCCGAGCTGTTTCAATTCCCAGATGGGTTTGATACAATTCTGAGTGAGATAGTCTTCAACTTTGAGTGAGGTATCCCAGTCAGACTCTTGCTCTAAATAGCCAAGGCGCAATTTTTGTGATTTTGTAATTAAACCAGAATCTAAATCTTCGTAACCCACTAAAATTTTAAACAGCGTAGTTTTGCCTGCGCCGTTAGGACCAATAACTCCAATGTGCTCACCTTCGTTGACGGCAAAACTTGCTTTGTCAAAGATGACACGAGAACCATAACTTTTTGTTCCTTCTTGGAGCTGCAGCAGAGTCATAGATTATTTGCTTTTGGGATTCCTTTTTTCTGCTCTTTTTTCGATGGAATTATTTTTTTCATCGACAAATACAACAGTGGGTTGGTGCCGTTTGGCTTCTTCTTCGCTCATGCTAGCATAAGCCACGATAATAACCAAATCACCTTTTTGCACATGACGAGCAGCTGCTCCATTCAGGCAAATTTGCCCTTTTTTACCTTCGATAACATAGGTCGTAAAGCGTGCACCATTGTTGCAATTATAAATATCAACCTGCTCATTAATTAGTAAACCTGCTTCTTTAATAAGCTTTTTATCGATAGAGATAGAGCCTTCGTAAGATAAATCCGCATCAGTTACTGTGGCTCTGTGGATCTTACATTTCATCATATTTATATTCATGGTTTGCTCCTAAGAATTCATCTGTAAAGAGATGAGCATGCCTTTTAAAACTAAGTCTGGTAAAATGACGTCAAACATTTTTTCTTTTTCAAAGAGATGTGAAAATCCACCTGTGCCGATAATCAATGGTTTTTCATCCCTAAAGTTTTCTACAGTGATACGGTTTGCCAATTCTCGCATAGCACCCAAATGACCATAATAAAGACCAGATTGAATACTTTCGACAGTGGATTTTCCGACGGCCTCATGAGCGGTGACGATTTCTACCGCTGGAAGCTTTGCTGTTTTAGCTTCTAAAGCTTCTGCATTTAAACGCAAGCCCGCCATGATGGCACCACCAAGATAGTCTTTCTCTTTAGTGATAGCACAAAACGTTGTAGCTGTTCCTAAATCTACAATGATGAGATTTTTATTTGGGTAAAGGTGAGTCGCTGCAATAGAATTTGCGATGCGATCAGCTCCAACTTCTAAGGGGTTGCGGTATTTGATTTTAAGTCCAGTTTTAACTCCCGCCTGAAGGATAAAAGGATTCACCTTGAAGTACTTTTTGCATGCTCCTTTAAGAGAATACACGACATCAGGAACAACACTGCAGATCGCGATCTTTTTGACTAAAGCTGGATCCATACCATTTTCGCGAATAGCAGTTCTTAAAAATATTCCAACTTCATCAGAAGAAAAGCCAGCTTTTGAGTTGCGACGAAATGACAAGCGCATTTGATCGCCTTCAAAGAGGCCAGCATAAATTTGGGTATTACCCACATCTAAAGCTAAAATCATAGGATCTCCTCAGTTAATACAGGATTGAGTTCTTTTAATAACTCCTCTACACCATTGCAGGTCTGTACTTTATCTTTAGTGAAAAAATTAAAAATGTGTTTGCCGTTTTGAATGTCAATTTCACTTAAATCATTTTGCACTACATAGTCTGTCTGAGCTTCTTGTTGAAGCTTAATAACAGCTTCATTCTTTTCATTCACACTTGCTTTGCTTGTAAGTTTAAAAGCAATGACTTTTAAGTTTTTATTTTGCGACCATGACTTTAGTTCATTGATGATCTTAGGATTTTTTTTGAGAGTTAAATGAATTTCATCTGCTCCTGAGCTTAATTTAGGAATATCAAGAGGTTTAAAGTGCTCGTTACCAATTTGTATCTCACTGACTGAGTAATCACTAACCGCTGCTAAGTGGATGACGTGAGTAAAGTGCATCGAAGACAATAGATCTTTCATTTGTTGGCGCAAAGAACGATAGTCTGTAAAAGTACTTTTATTTTTTACCCAACTAGAGTCTTGGCTGTTGTGTGCCCTTAGCCAAAAGATATCAAATCCTAAGTTTTCTAAATTTTCAGCGATTTTTTTACCAGTGGTTCCTGAGCTCAAGTTCGAAATCACTCTCACGCTATCGATAGGTTCTTGTGTGCCACCAGAGGTAATCAAAATTCTGGCGCGGGTTGTATTTTTATATTCTTGTGGAGAGGCTTCTTGCTGGTGAGAGCTATCAGTGGCACTTTGTCTTAGCGCTGCCATGATTGCATCAACAATGAGATCTGGCTCCAAAAGTCGCCCTTGTCCTTCTTCGCCGCAGGCAAGGACTCCAGAGCCAGTTTCTAGAATTTCAATTCCCATATCTCTTAGATTTTGAATGCTCTTTTGAGTGACGGGATGTTTGTACATGGCTGTATTCATTGCAGGGGCAATGAGAAATGGCTTTTTAAAATCATGAGCTAAAAACATTGTTGTTAAAAGATCGTCACCAACTCCTTGCGCAGATTTATTAATAAAATTAGCGGTTGCAGGAGCGACTAAAAGCACATCTGCCCAGCGAACCAAATGGATGTGATCCATGATATTGCCAGAGTGGTACATATCTGTGATGACGGGTCTGCCAGTAAGACCCTCAATAGTCGCATTTCCAATGAACTGCATAGCTGAGGGAGAGGCAACTACTTGGACTTCACATTGTCTTTGCGAGAGTCGTGAAAGAACTTGGGCAACTTTGTAACAGGCAATAGATCCTGTCATCATAACGAGTACTTTAGATTTGGACATTGTCTATTAACCTCACGTTTCCTAGAAATGCAGCTACATAGCGACGCCCGCCTTTATCCACAACATAATCCACAGTAAAACCTGCTGCTGTAAGTGTTTTCTGTGCCTCTAAGGCGCTGGAGCTTTCGCGAATAGTCTTAAAAATCAAAGGAGCCAGTGCTCTTTCTTCAGGAGACAACCGGCGATTTCTTGAGCTCAGGGCTAACCCATCTTCCTCACGAACAGTTGGAAGGCCAATGATTTCTGTCTGAATAAAAAAGTCACGAACCATCCCACGAATGAGTTCAAGTTGTTGGTAGTCCTTTTCTCCAAAGTAAGCTCGATCTGCATTCGCTAAATTTAAAAGCTTTAAGACGACAGTTAAGACACCATCAAAATGTCCAGAGCGATGGGCACCACAGAGCGATCGGCTAAAATCGTCTTCAATGACTTTGTAGTGATAACCTTGTGGATACATATTCTCTGGAGTAGGTAAAAACAAACAATGCACACCTAGTTTTTGAGTAAGGGCAATGTCTTCTTCAATAGTGCGAGGATATTTCTCTAAATCTTTTGGATCATTAAATTGTGTTGGGTTTACAAAAATAGACAATGCAGCCAAATCGTTTTCTGCAACAGCTCTTTTTAAAAGTTCGCCGTGGCCAGCATGCAGAGCGCCCATTGTTGGAACAAAGCCTAACGTTACATCTCTGTTTTGCTGTCGCCATTTTTGAAAACTCTGCGGCGTATCACATATAATCATGACTGATAGCCCTCCTCTTCAGAAGGAAATCTGCCAGACTGAATATCGCCGTGGAATTTATTAATTGCCGAAGAGATGAGTTCTTCGCCATTGAGATATCGACGCACAAATTTGGCTTTAAAGTCTGTATTCATGCCTAAAAGATCTTGTAGTACAAGCACTTGGCCATCAGTCTCCTGACCTGCGCCAATGCCGATTGTGGGAATTTGAAGTTTCTCAGTAACTTGTTTTGCAAGTCCGTTTGGTACACACTCCAAGACTAAGGCAAAACAACCAGCTTCTTGAAGAGCAAGAGCATCTTGCATAATTTTTTCTTGAGCCTTTTGCTCGCGACCTTGCACCTTGTATCCTCCAAGTACTTGCACGCTTTGCGGTGTCAGTCCGAGGTGGCCCATCACTGGTACTCCAGAGTTTACGAGGTGATGAATGAGTTTAAGGTTGCCATTGGCATTTTCTATTTTCAGGGCATGGGCACCAGTCTGCATTATCTTTTCAACATTATTCATCACGGCAGTAAGTCCCTTGCGGTTTGCTAAGAAGGGCATATCTGCGACGATGAACTTGTTTGGAGCCCCTCTCACAACGGCTTGTGTGTGAAGTGCCATGAGTTCTACTGTGGCTTGTAAAGTGTGAGGATGACCGTGCATGGTCATAGCTAAGCTATCGCCCACCAAAATGGTGTCGACGTTTGTTTGAGCAAGAATTTTTGCAAAGCTATAATCATAACAAGTCACCATCGAAATTTTTTGGCCAGCTAATTTTCGCTTTTGAAAATCTAAAATATTCATGATTTCTCCACCTGTAGATATTGCTTGCTAAACTCTTTGTAAATGGGGGCAAGAGGCGTGCCCTCTAAGCTTTGTATGTTCTTTTGTACTGTCACTTCGTCGTTTCGTGAGATAGGTCCGGTCCATTCTGACCAGCTACCTAACATTGCATTTTCTAAATTTTTTTGAAAGTAAAGCTGTATGGCTTGGTGAGGTATTTTTAAATCTTTGAGTCTAAGAAGGCTTTCAAGGTGCAAAGCAAAGGTAAAATTACCACCAACAACACAAAGAGCATGATAGAGAGCTTTGTTTTCAGCAGAGATGGTACTGAAGGAATTTTTTAAACCGGGAATTGCTTTTGCCAAGGGCACATCTTGATCTAGGGTAAAATGAATTTTTTCATAAAAGGATTGTTCGTAAAGAGACTCACCAAATGTCATAAGAGGATGAGCACCGATAATTTCAGGGTGATGGTGCGCTCCAGAAAAGTGAATACAGACTTTATCGTGACCAGCTAAGTGCAGATTATAAAATCCATCAATAGCTTTGTCTGAAATTGCTAAAAGGACATGAGTCGCTTTTTGAATTTTTGTTTTGAGGGCTTGTGGGTCTTGTTGTCGATCCCAAGAATCGAAAGATATGTGCAACAAAGAGAAATAGCGAGTGAGGTGCTGAAATAAGCGGCCAGAACCGATTAATAAAATAGAGACATTTTGATTGTCAGCCACTAAAACCTCCGGTACCTGTCATTCTCAGATCAAGTCCTATGTTGAGCGCAGAATAGCAGCTTTTTTTCTGCTGACAAGAGTAAAAATTCTATTTTAAGTTGAACTCGACATTTGACAGATTATTTATTGATTTCAGGGGGATAGGTTTCGTGAAGAACATCTATACATGGTTTTTACTGGCTCTTGTAGTGGGAGGTTTAGCTCTTAGTTTTTACTTGGGGAATCAGCACTTTGATACGGTCGTGATTGATGTTTTAGAGGTCGAGCACCCAGAAAGCTTCGCTGATCAAGCTTTTGAAACACTGAATTCTCAACCAGAAGGTTTAGCGTCAGTCTTATTTTTAGGTGTAGAGCCGGGACAAGTAGAAGATCTTGAAGTGTGGCGAAGATTTGTTGGCAATATCAATAAGCTCGATCCTGAGAATCCAGTTTATGTAATGGCAGAGGCTCAACTGCCTTTTGTGGATTTGGTTTCAGCACAGATGCTAGTGAACCTTAAAGAGGAGCGACAAAAGGTTGCGACGATACTGCAGAAAGTTGTTGCTGAAAAACAAAGAGCAGTGGTCATTGCCCCGAATATATATACTTCTCAGCTTCTAGAAAAAGGTCCTGCAAAACTCTACATTCAAGAGCATCAGCTTCAATTTACATCATTAAGCATTGTGAAATTTCCTATTACACCCGGGCAGGCTGAGGTTTTTGATCCTCCCTGCAATGTGGATCAGGCGGATATTCGCGGGACCGGTGCCTTAGGCTGTGCGATTCGTAAAAAGTCACAGAGTCTTTGGAAGTACAAAGTGAAGCCAAACCACTACTTAGGCAGAATCGAAAAAGTGGGTGAGAGCGATTTTTTAATTCTATTTAACCGTTATTAAGTTTTGAGTCTTATAGTAAGTTTCGCCAAAGCAAGTGCCAGTTTTACAGCGACGAAAGCGTACACAGCCACCTGATTGTTGTGCTTCATAGAGTTCGTCTTCATCTATGTCACGGCCACCCCTTGAGAGAATTCCCACAACCTCGGATCTCTCATTAAATAAAGGGGAACCGCTGGAACCTTTAAAAGTGTCAGTGGCTACGGTAAAGTAACTTTCATTTTTTGATTCTAAAAATTCCGCAGGTGAAAGCATGAGTGGCATCCCTAATGGGTGCGAGAGACTCCATAGGGTCTTAGCTGATTTATAGTCCTTAGCCAAACTAACTGGTATAATTTGAGTAACGGACCGATCTAATTTAATAAGCGCAAAATCACCAGAGTTTTTCAGACCATTTTCACTCGCTAAGATCTTCTGGCAAGTATAAGGTCCTTCAGCCTCTAACGGGTTCTTATGGTAGTTAAAAAAGATTCGCATTTGAGCACAGGCATTTTTATCACTAACACAATGGCCTGCAGTGAGAAGGACATCTTTTTCTATTAAAACACCTGTACAGTCGGACCATGCTGTTTCTTGGGTAAATCGTTCACCTTCGCAGAGAACCATGGTCTCGCCCAATAGGTATTCTTGCGAACTAGAGTTAAGCACAATGGCAGCTGTGGCGGCAGCAGCTCGCTGCAAATGAGGATAGCTGCCTGAGGTATCTCGCCAGAGCTGGCGATCATCTTCACCATAAATAAGAGCTGCTTCATTGCCCGTCTTAGATAAAAACACAGGTCTTTCCAGTTGAGGCTGACATGAAACTAATAAGAGAGCAGCTAAAAGCCATTTTATCATAGGCTACGTTTTACCATATCCCAGGGGCTCTCCATAGAGCCCTTGTAAAAAGGTGATAGATAAATGAAACCTATATGATAATAGATGTCTATAATTTGTGTTTATATCATGAGATGCCGATAATAGAGATTAGGAGGTTTTATGTTGGGCGGTCTTGTGAGTTTAATGACGACAAGTGTGGGGGGCTTTGTGGCTCTCAAAGCAGCTCGAATGGAGCACCGCAATTGGTGGAACCCTTTGCGTTCTGTTTCATTAGATTTTGCGATTGGGATGATGATCGCGGCCGCCGCATTTTCGTTGATTGGTCCAGCAATTGAAGCCTCTTTGCTGTCTCACCATGAGCTGCAAATCCTTGCCGTTGTCTTAATTGGAATTCTTTTTATTCAACTGCTCGGTAAAATGATCACTCTAAAAAATGGCCAAGAAAAAAACCGTAACTACATTTTTTTAATTGCTATTCTTTTGCACAATTTCCCCGAAGGACTTGCTGCGGGTCTTGGTGAAAGCGAATTAATTTGGGCTATCGGAATTCAAAATGTGCCAGAGGGCTTTGTAACAATGGTGAGTTTTGTGGCCATGGGATTAAGTCCCTTAGTGGCCTTTGCCTCAACTGTTGCCAGTGGAGTTATCGAAATGTTGGGAGCGCTAACCTCAGAATACCTTAGTGGAGTGTTGCAGTTTAAGCCAGAAATTATGGCGTTTGCAGGAGGCGCCATGATGAGTGCTGCTTCTGCTGAGCTTTGGGAAAAAATTAAAGAAGCTAAATTTAAGAAAGCAGATTTTTTTGCGGGAGCAATGTTAATTTTGTTACTTTAGCCAGGCCTGTAAATGAATTTAAATTCGCCCTTAATTTAAATCTTAAGGGCGAATTTTTTCTACACTTCGTGAGATAGGGGGCGTCTGGGGGCTCTAAAATAAGTCCGAGGTGAAAGATCTAAAAGGTCTGTTAGTTTCTGCATGTAGACGCAAGCATAACGATCGAGTTGATATGCAAAATAACTTTCTTCATTGCCAGCTCTCATCAATTGTCCCCAGTGCTGATTATAAAGTGCCTGCTGAGATTTGATAAGCTGACTAATCTGAGTGTCTATTTCGCCAATTGTCTTTTGTAGCTGCTCGATTTCAGTTTCATTAACAGGCGTTTCTTTTTCGATCTTTTTTGTCATCAGATCGGTTAAGTCATCTTCGAGGGGTTCCTTCTTGCGCATCAATGTTTCAATCTCTTGATTGATTGGCTCCGCTTTTTTGTTATTTTCGATTTCGATATCAAGCTCTTCGATGACCATGGCAGTTCGCCAGTTGCAATCTTTTTTAAGTCGTAAAATATCGCCATAAATGTGATCGCCGATGTAAAGGATGTCATCTCCATTTAGACCCAAATCATTTGTAAACTTTTTGGCATTGCCACCTTGATAGATGCCAGGAGCAAGAGTGCCTTCAAAATTAGAAAGCATGCCTGTTTGGGCATCTACTTTTAAAAAACGTTGTGACTCATAGAAAAACTTAGGCTTTTGCGCAAAAGTAATTACAAACTCAAAAAGATCTGACCATGACTTGCAGTCCTTAAGGAAAGGATTGATGGCATAGTCCAACAATAATTTAGTGTAATGAAAGTCAGAGTTTGTAAGTACAAATATTTTTTTGCCGTGTTTGCGGTACTTCTCTAAGTTTTTAACTAAGGCTTCGTCTTTAATAATATATTTTTCTAAATTTTGCTTAACAACTTCCTTAAGGCTGCCATCGCGATGAGACTCGTCAAGAGCTTCGAGAACGTCATCTGCAATGCGTGGATAGTCTGGATACCGATTTTGACTATCAGCATCTTTGAGGTCAACAATCTGTGCAAACAAAACAGCAAGAGAAATCGAGAAAGAAGTGTCTACGGCCATGTAGTCTGGATTGCTCAAGTCTATGTAGGTTGATTTATAAAGCTTCTGATGAGTTTTAAAATCCAGAGGTTTTAGGCCATGATAGGAAGCGCGAATTGCGGTGTAGCGATTTAGTTTTAACAAGTTGCCTTTGGTGCGATCGATAACCAAACCACGAACTGCAAAGTTATAATCAAACTTAAGTTTCTTTAAATCCTCTGGGTAACCCTTTTTAACCAATTTTTCGATCATGGTGGTAAAGGATAAATGCTCAAAGGCTTCGGAGTTATAGCGGATAAGGGTGTGATCCATATCCACTCCGATGTAGCGGATACGTTTTAAATTTAGTGTTCTATTTACAAATACTCTAGCCATTTTAATTTCTTTCTACTGGTAACATGATTGAATTCCAAAACAGCATTCCGCCGGCCATATTAAACACGTCCTTGTAACCGTGTTCTAAGGCGAAAGCAGCAGCGTGAGCAGAGCGATTGCCACTTCGACAGATAAAAATTACTGTTTTGTCTTGAGGGATCTCATGAAGGCGATCTGGGAGTGAGCCCAGAGGTATCAAGCTGCTGTCTGCGATATGCCCGAGTTCGCCGGTAAACTCTGAAGGTTCGCGGACATCAATCAGAACCAACTCTTTTTTTAGTGCTAAAACATCCTGAGCATTGACATCGTAAACGCCTGGAAAAAAGGGATTTGGTACTTTTGATTTTAGATCTACAGAGCTCATCATTTCCTCCATTGGAGCCAAGGATTTGAGTATAGGCTGTAAATGCCCATAGGGGCAAGACTTACAGTGCAGCAATTGTCTAATGCCAGCTCATTGCCGCTTGAAGTGGCCCAGAGATCTTGATAGCGTGGTTTTCTATGACTTCAGTCGAACTCTCGCATCAACAAACGATAGCCTTGGACCTTTTAAGGTCTGGTGAAAATGTCTTTCTTACGGGTGGTGCGGGGAGCGGCAAGTCCTTTTTAATCCGTTATTTTTTTAAAGAAATAGATCCCAAAAGTATGCCTATTTTGGCCTCAACGGGAGCTGCTGCAGTGCTGCTGGGTGGGAGAACTTTTCATAGTTTTTTTGGTTTGGGAATTATGGAAGGTGGGCCTCATGCGACATTGGAGCGTGCGCTAAAAGATAATAAGCTGATGGCAAGATTGCGCAAAGTCGAAGGAGTTATTATCGATGAAGTGTCGATGATTTCAGGTGCAGCTTTAACCGTAGCTGAAACTTTGGCGCAGAAAGCACGTGATTCGCGATTGCCATGGGGAGGGATGCGAATTATTGCTGTCGGTGATTTTGCGCAATTACCACCTGTGACCAAAGAAAATGAAAAAAGAGATTGGTGCTTTTTGACTTCTGCATGGAATAGATCGGCATTTCATAATGTTGTGCTTACGCATAATCAGCGAGTTCATGATAAAGATTTTTTAGATATTCTATCGGATGTTCGTCATGGTCATGTGACCGATCGAGTGAGAGAATTTTTAGATGATCATCTTCGTGTGCATGACAATGACGACCCTGGAACTCGTCTCTTTCCGCGTAAAATCCATGCTGAAAAATTTAATCGACTCAAACTAGACGAAATTAACGAAGAGGAAGTCATCGTTGATTCTATTTATATCGGTACGGAGAGATTCGTTGAGTCTTTGATGAAGTCAGCTCCAGTTCCGCTGAAGTTATCTCTTAAAATTGGTTGCCGAGTGATGTTTATTCAAAATGATCCTAACAAGAGATGGGTCAATGGCACGAGAGGAATTATCACCGACATTGAGGCCGATAAGATACACGTAAAGAAAGATGGTGGGCGTGTTGTTCAGGTTGAAAAAGCGAGCTTTTCCTTGATGGACGCAGACGGTAATGTTTTGGCTTCAGTGATACAGTTTCCTCTTGTTTTGGCTTATGCCACAACGATTCATAAATCCCAAGGTGCAACACTAGAAGATCTGTGGTGCGACATAAGTCATTTATGGGAGCCCGGGCATGCCTATGTGGCCTTAAGTCGTCTTAAGTCTGCTGAAGGGCTTCGCCTCATTGGCTGGCGACCTCATTCGATAATTGTTGATCCCTTGGTCATGGATTTCTATCGCGGATTAAGTGTTGATAATCGAGTTGAATAAATATTCCAGTCAGGCTAGTTTGGGTCTGTTTGGAGGTATTTATGTCCACTATCACAGATCAAAACCCCGTTGGCCTAGATGGCGTAGAGTTTATTGAATACGCTGGCGCAGATGCGCAGTATTTTGAAGGCTTGTTTCAGCGCTTTGGTTTTAAAGAAATTGGCCGTATGCATGGCCGCAATATTAAGCTCTTTCGTCAGGGTGACATTAATTTTATTCTCAACAATGAGCCACACACATTTTCAATGGAGTTTGCTAAAGCTCATGGTCCTTGTATTTCAGCGACTGGATTCCGTGTTCAAGATGCTGATCACGCTTTTAAAACGGCGGTGGAGCGTGGAGCAAAAGCTTATGATGGCAATGAACATCAAAGAGGCGCTAGTCCATTCCCTGCAGTTTATGGTATCGGTGATTCACTTATCTACTTCGTTGATGCAAAAAATCGCGAAAAACTTTATAGCGAAATTTTTCAGTTAAAACCAGATAACTCTCAGCATGTTGGTGTTGGAATGTTAGCTGTGGATCACTTTACCAATAATGTTCCAGTGGGTGAAATGGATAAGTGGTGTGATTTCTACACAAAAGTATTTAATTTTAGAGAAGCTCGCTACTTTGATATTCGCGGCAAAAAAACAGGCTTGTTGTCAAAAGTAATGCGCTCTCCTTGTGGTAAATTCTCTGTTCCAATCAATGAACCTACTGAGGCAAAATCTCAAATTCAAGAGTATCTAGACGAATATAAAGGTTCGGGCATACAGCACTTAGCACTTTTGACCAACAATATTGTTGAGAGCTTAGAGCTGTTGAAGAGTTCGCAAATTCAATTTTTAACTCCGCCACCGACTACCTACTACACAATGTTAGGCGAACGAGTTCCTAATGTTAGCGAAGACGTTAAGAGATTAGAAGATTACGCGATCCTTGTTGATGGTGATGATAAAGGTTATCTCTTACAGATCTTTACTAAAAATATTATTGGGCCAATTTTCTTTGAAGTGATTCAGCGTAAAGGTCATGATGGTTTTGGAGATGGAAATTTCCAGGCCCTCTTTGATGCTATTGAGCGTGATCAAGCTGAGCGCGGATACTTATAATTTAGGGAGATGGTAGATGTTTCAATATTCTCAAGGTCGTCACACCACTCAAGGGCATAAGGGTATTCCAGAAAATCACTTCGAGGAAGAGCAGGGGAGAAAAGGCTTTTTCGGTCCTGTCTCTCATTTGATCAAGCCAAAGCCTAGCACGCGTTGGGTGCAAGTTGAGGGGCCTCTTCGTCCACATTTGTACGATGTGGTTGAAATGCCCAAACAATTCGGAGAGTGGCAGCGCTTGATGTACAACTCAGATGTTGCTCTCTATAACTTTTGGGTTAAGAGCGGAGATGGCTCTGAGAAAAAAGCTATTCGCAATGCTGATGGTGACACTCTCTATTTTGTTCATAAGGGCGAAGGAGTTGTGCTCACGGAGTATGGTAGTTTAGCTTTTAATGCTGGGACTTATATCAATATGCCGAAGAGTCTTCACCACACTTTTGTAGTTGAGGGTGAAGCACAATTTTTAGTGATTGAATCTTTGAGTGGAACCTATCGTGAGCCTGAGCGTGGCATGGTCGGCAGAAATGCTTTTTACGACCAAGCAGCTTTTGTAAAACCTGATTTAGAAAAATTAAATACGACGTGGAGACAAGCGGCCAATCAGGTACAAGCAATCTACGTAAAACGACACAATCAACTGACTGTTTTTAAGTACGATGAGACTGTCTACGATACGGTAGGTTGGAAAGGGGACTATTGGCCCTTTACTTTGCATATCAAAGACATGATGCCAATGTTGAGTGCACGCGTGCACTTGCCACCGTCGGCGCATACCACATTTGCTGCCAATGGGTTTGTGGTTTGTACCTTCTTACCGCGACCACTGGAAACAGATGCTGATGCTTTAAAAGTTCCTTTCTATCATCAAAATATTGATTACGATGAAGTGCTTTTTTATCACGATGGAAACTTCTTTAGTCGTGATAACCTACATGCTGGCATGATCACATTGCATCCAGCAGGATTTCCACACGGTCCTCATCCAAAAGCCATCAAAGGTATTGGCAATAAAACACATACCGATGAGGTTGCAGTGATGATCGATACTTGGCAGCCACTGATTGTAGAGGAATCTATGAGCAAAGTTGAAGTCGAGAGTTACTGGAAGTCATGGATGAGCAAAGACTAATGTTGGATACAGCGCAAGCTATGGAGTTGGCTATAGAGGAAGCTTACAAGGGAGCTTCCTTTGTGAGTCCCAATCCTCTTGTCGGTTGTGTGGTTTTAAATGCCAAGGGTGAGCTGCTCTCAAAAGGCTATCACCAAAAGTATGGCGAAGCTCATGCTGAAGTAAATGCTCTCAAAGGACTTTCAACTGAAGAGCTGCGAGGAGCTCATGTTATTGTCACGCTTGAACCTTGCGCTCATGAGGGCAAAACTCCTTCTTGTGCTAAAGCTTTAGCAAAGCTCCCTATTCAGAAGGTGACCTACGGTTTAGTGGATCCCAATCCTCTAGTGGCTGGGCAGGGTGCTGAAATATTACGACAAGCCGGTATAGTCGCGGAAGTATTTGAGTGGCCGGGAGAAAAAGGGCAAAAAATTCGCGAAGAACTTGAATTGGTTTGTGAGGCTTTTCTTTGGAACTTTCGTGAAAAAAAAGTTTTTGTTGCGCTCAAAATAGCCAGTTCTTTGGATGGAATGTTGGGACTTAAAAATGGTGAGAGCAAGTGGATCACGGGGCCAGAGTCGCGGGAGCATGCTCATTATTTGCGCTCTATCTACGATGCGGTTCTCATTGGGCGAGGAACATTTGAGGCGGACAACCCCGCGCTGAATATTCGCCATCCTCATATTCAAAAAGAAAACAAAGTGGTGGTAGTTGATCCGAGCGCAAAATCTTTGCATAAATTTGAATTAAGTCAGATGGCTCAAGCCCATCGCCCTGAAAATGTTTTTTGGGTGATTAGTGCAAAACACAAAGAGGGTTTGATAGCTCCAAATCCTTGTCCTCAGTTGGTTTTTGTTGAACCCAACAGCGATGATTCCTTATCTCCCGAGGCGATTTTAACGGCGCTTTACAGTCGAGGCATCCGTTCGGTGATGATTGAAGGTGGTAGCTTTACTGCGGGCAGTTTTATGCAGGCGAATTGTGTTCAGCGCCTGTGGTTGTTTATGGCGCCCAAGCTGATTGGGGCTGAGGCCGGTAGGTCTTGGAATGATAAAATGAAAATTAATCACATTAATGAGGCGCAAAACCTTAAATACTTAAAAACATTGAAATTTGGCAATGATATCTGCTGGTCCGGAAGATTAAAACCCTGAAAATAAACGAAAGCTTCAAGTTTAAACAGCGCAAAACTGTCTTGTTATGATATACTGTTGGGGTGGAACCAGATTCCACGGAGGTTTAAATACAGTATATGGATGATGGCCCTAGTAGTAAAAACAAGTCTTTTTTAGATTCCTTAAAAACAGAATGGTCCCTTTTATGGAGTAATTTGGTCGATGAAGAGCCAAAGGTTGCGCCAGTAAATGAGAAAGACCTCGCAAGCAAAGTTAAAAAACTAAGTGCAGAGCAGGTTCGCCAACTTTCTAAAGGCTTAAGCCTTGAAAGAAAGCATCTCAATATGAAACTCGAGTCTACCCAAAAAGAACTCGAGCTGTGCCATGCAAAGTGCGAGTCCATGAAAGTTGTTGGTGCTGATACCACTGAAATGCGTGAGCGTATCGAATCATTAACAGATCAAGGTGTCGCTCTTTCAGAAGCGCTTCAAAAATTAGACGAACAAATCAGAGTTATTCGCAATCGCGAACAAGAACTCAATAATTTCCGTCTAAACAATTTCGACTCAGTCCGTTCAACATAAAAAATCAAGCAGCTCTCACCACATAAAGGGGGCTGCAACACCAGTGCAAACACCCAAAAAAGAGGCCAGAAGCGCAGCTCGCGCAAGACTGCACCTGAGGCCCATGCAAGCTCTCTGCAAGAGGAGAAGCTCCACTCTCCCTAAAAACTGCAACACCCCAGCACTTCGCAAAGCCCTCTATTGCTGGGACATCCAACAAGCCGGAGGCGCTCGCCAAACCTACCAACTTTTGCAGAGCTGGGGCCCCGCAAGCCCTCTGCTGGCTGGGACGCGCTCATCCATGAGCTAGCCAGCATCGCCCTAGCGGGCGAACACCTCCGGTTTGCTGGATGTCCCTGCAGCAGAGGGCTTGCGGGGCCCCAGCTCTGCAAAAGTTGGTAGGTTTGGCGATGTTGGCTAACTCATGGATGAGTGCGTCCAAGCAATAGAGGGCTTTGCGAAGTGCTGGGGTGTTGCAGTTTTTGGGGAGAGGGGAGCTTCTCCTCTTGCAGAGAGCTTGCATGGGTCTCAGGTGCAGTCTTGCGAGAGCTGCGCTTCTGGCCTCTTTTTTGGGTGTTTGCACTGGTGTTGCAGCCCCCTTTATGTGGTGAGAGCTGCTTGATTTTTTTAGGGATTGTAGACTAAGCCGGAGCCGTGGATGGTGCGGATCTTTTCTTTGAGTACGGGAATTTTCTTTTTGAGATTGTAGAGATGAGTATCTAGTACATTTTTTGAGATGTTTTCGCTAGCTTGTCCCCAAACATATTTCTCAAGTGCTGTTCGTTGTAGCTGTTTATTTTTATTTTCTGTAAAGGCCATTAAAATTTTGAACTCAATCGAAGTGAGCTCAATGTTTTCTCCACGAATGTTCACAGTTCGAAGGTCTGGGTTGAGTACGATGTCCTCACTGGCAGCATTAAAAATAGAGTTTGTCTTTAAGTGTTTGTCGACAACCTGATGAAGCTTTTCTAGGGAAAATGGCTTTTCAATTAGAGATACCACTCTTAACTCGATAGCATCGATAGCTATATCTTTAGTGGCAAAGCCAGTAATTAAAATAATAGGGATATCAACCTGAGAGCTTTCTCTTATTGAACGAATAAGATCAAAACCATTTCCGTCGTTAAGTTGGTAGTCTGCAATAATGAGGTCAAACTGGTGTTTGCATAAAGTATTTGCAGCCTCTTGGCAGGAGCTAGCTACAACAATTTGTGCTTTTGTTGAAAGGGCTAAACTTAATGATTCTCTCAAAGAGTTATCGTCTTCAATTATAAGAACCATTCTACTAGCTGTCATGATAACCCCACTTTAAACAGCTTTAAGTTTGGCAAAGACTTTTTTTAAAATCAAGTTTCAATAATAAACTGTACTTAGATGATCAATTAATTTCCATTTTTACGTTGAAACTCTTTCCACTCTCTTAGTTTTCGAATGCTTTGCTGCAAAACAGTTTCTAAAATTGTGATTTCTTTTCGGGTTGGTGTGTTTTGTAAGAGCATACGACGTAAAACAGTGTAGACGTTAATACGCCTTTTGCTTAGATCAAATCCCATTTCTGTGAGCCATATTTTAAGAGTTTCATCGGGTAACATAACTGAGGATGAATGTTTTTCTCGTGGCATTTGCTGACCATCCAAAGAAGTGCGTTGTCCACCCCAAGAGCGGCGTAGGTCATAAAGTGAAATAAGCACTGCTTGCGCTAAATTTAAACTCCAGTTTTCTCCATAAGTGGGAATGCATGCGGCAAAGTGAGAGTGCTCCAGGTCTTCGCCCGCAAGTCCCCAATCCTCTGGACCAAATATCAGATGAACTGTAAATGGTGTTTCTGATTTTTTTTGAAATTGTGGCGCTACGTCGCGCACATGATCAAAGACCAAATTGAGATCTTGAACATTGCGGCCCTTCCCATCTCTTGCGGTGAAGGCTATGCGAATACTCTCAGGCTCTTGCGATTCAAACTCTTCCCATGATTGATAAACAACTCGCTGCTGTAGAGCTTTTTGACCGGTAGCAGCTGCCTGTTGAGCTTCGTAAGTAACTTCGCATTTTGGAGCCAAGAGTATGAGTTTTTCAAACCCCATATTACTCATAGCTCGGGAAGTGGCTCCGATGTTTCGATCATAGAGTGATCGCACTAGTACAACACGAACGTCGAAGGGGCGCTTCATAATTCCAAACTCGCTAAATTAAGCCCGTCTTCAATAGACTCGCGGCTTTGAGAATTGCGTTCAGCAATTGCCTTAATAGAATCTAAATTTTTCTGGTAGACTTCGCTCGATGTTAAGTTCTGCCTATGGCAAATTTCAATGATTTCTAAACGAGGTAGCCACTCATTTTTAAAGGCATTGAGCTCAGCAGTGATACTCATTAAGACATCTGGATTTATTGAATTTACCTCACGATAGTTACGAATAGAAGAATAGATTGAAAAGAGTTTTAATTCTTCTTCGGATCTTTTTGGAGCAGGCACTCTTGCTGCAATAAAATCATCCATATCACCAAAAGCAATGCGATCGGCCGGACCGCCAAAGACAGAGGTCACTTCGTTGCCCGCAGCTAAATCAAACTGTCCCCACTCTGGAGCAAAGAGAGTTTGATCCTGCCATTGTACGGTGCAGTCTTTTAAGCTCAGGAGAATAAGTTTATTCTCCTGTAGCAATTTGCCAACGAGAGTTCCTCTAACTGTGATACCACTTTCGTAAGTGAGAGAAAGATTTTTTTTGTTATCAAGTTCGTTGATTTCAAGTGAGCTTAGTTCATGGAGAGCTTTGCCATACTCTAAAACTTTTCCAAGTGGAGTGCTATAGCCATGGCTATGAAATTCCTTCGAGTGTCCATCGAGCTCTTTGTCTTGGTGACAAAGTTGTGAAGGTCCCTGTGTTCTCATAAATACGACATTACCATCTTGAGTTTTATATTCGGTGATTTTTCCAGATATTTGCAAGCCACTATCAAGTTCGGCAGTGTTTACAGTTTCTGCTTGAATTGCTTTATCAAGCCCATAAGTTCCACCTCTGCGGAAAGCCATCTTTTGGGCCATGTCTTCTAGAACTTTTGAAAGATGACTAAAGTTAGGAGTTACATAAAGTTGTGGCTGAGGTTCAGTTATGTCATAGGTTTGCTGAATACAATCCACAGAAAGCGGAATTTTTTTTACCTTTGGACTGAGGCACCACTTGGATTCACCAACAGAGGAAAGTAGGCCCGCACCAAAAATTTTGGGATTATCCATGTCACCAATAAGTCCATACTCAGCAGTCCACCAATTCATGCGCGAGAGTTCTGAAGCCTCAGAAACATGGGATATATTTTTTGATTTTTGTTCTAAATTTCTTTCAGCTTCTTCTATGTCTTGGGGAGAAGAGTGTGGGGACTCTTTGATATCACTTAATTCCCGTATTGCCTCGTAGAGTTCAAGATCTTCTTTAGAAAGAATAGCTTTTTTTGCCACTTGTGCATACTGCTTGAGATAGGCAGCAAATTCGGGATGAACTAAAATAGGAGCGTGACCTGCAGCTTCGTGTACAATATCTGGAGCTGGGGTGTACATTAAATGTTCAAGGCTTCGCATGTCTGAGGCGATAGGAAGAACACTTAAAGACTGTAGCTCCATAAAAGCAGCAGGAGGGATAAATCCACTCACTGGCAATGCTCGCCAACCAAATTTTTCTAGTTTGCTGCTAATATCACTGATGCGGGGAATGCGTTCAACTTCAATACCCGTTTTTTCTAAACCCTCAAGATAGCAGTCATGAGCATGTTTGGAGAGGTAATTTTTTAATTGTCGTAAAATATAACGCCAACAAGCTTGATCTTGTGGTGTGTATTTTTCGTAATTTTGCTCAACAACGTATTTTCGTAAATGAGGTGGTAAAAACTGAGCCATATACTTCCTACAACAAAGTGTCATTAGGGATTAAATAATTCTTTACGTAATCACTAACGGCGCGCTCTAAATCCCACTTAGGAGCAGATAGGCCCGCAGCTGACCACTTCTGCATTTTAGCTTCAGTAAAGTATTGGTATTGATTTTTGAGATTGTCAGGCATTTCGAGCCATTTAATTTTAGCTTCTTTATCAACAGCTTTAAAAACAGAATTTCCTAAATCCAACCAAGTACGAGCTTTGCCAAAACCCATATTGTAGACACCACTCTTTGGATTTTTTTCGATAAGCTCCATCATCCAGCCAGTCACATCTTTAACATACACAAAGTCACGCATTTGCTCGCCATCTTTGTAGTCAGGGTTGTAACTTTTAAAGAGGCCGAGTTCTCCAGTCTTTTGAATTTGATGAAAGGCTTTATAAGCTACAGAAGTCATAGACTCTTTGTGGTACTCATTAGGGCCAAAGACATTAAAAAACTTGAGGCCATACCAGTTTGGAGGGCAGGTGTTTTGCTGAAGAGCCCAACGATCAAATAAAACTTTTGATTCGCCATAGAGATTGAGAGGTTTTAATTTCTCGCTATCAAATTGATCATCGAAGCCATTTTCCCCAGCGCCATAAGTCGCTGC
>JBKHVM010000046.1:0-20544 GCA_046570065.1 Bdellovibrionia bacterium | reverse complement strand
GTCTCAAATTGAGCTGATTTTTAGCCGATAGAGACGGCATGAGTGATAGTTTATTGGTTATTATTACCGTCATTTTATTTAGTGTGTGCTGTCGACAGTTGATTAAAACCATTGTCACGCCGTTACCACTCCTTGCTGTGGATCGCAAATACGCCATGGGGGCTTTGCGTCTGGAAAGGACCTATAAGGTTCTGGCTTGGGGAATCATGACTATTGTTTTTTTGTCAGGGTTGGTTATTTCTTTCTATCAGGTCTTCACTCAATTATAGTGAATGAATGTTCACTACAATTAATCCCGCAACGGGGCAGAACTTAAACAAATATAATTATGTAACCCTAGAAAAAAGTCTTGAAATGCTTCAAGCGCTTTCAATTGCGCAAAAAAAATGGCAACAACTAGAATTAGAAAAGCGTTTTAACTATCTCCAAGAAGTGCGCGAAAATTTTATTAAAAAGAAAGAATCCCTGATCACGTTAGTGCACAACGAGATGGGTAAAAGTATTCCCGAAGCCAAAGCTGAATTTGATAAATGTCTGACGCTTTTTGATTATTATTTTGCCAACTCAGAATTAGAACTAAAGCCACAAGTTGTTTCTTCTCGCTATTCCAATGTAGCCATTCATTTTGAACCTCTGGGTGTGATCTTTTCGATTATGCCGTGGAATTTCCCCATGTGGCAGGTGATGCGTTTTGCAATTCCAGCTCTAGTCTCTGGTAATCTGGTCGCTTTAAAGCATTCAGATATCACCGCGGGCACAGCCGTGTTGTTGGGGATGGTGTTTCAAACGTCTTTTGGCTCTTTGGTTAGCAATATTCATGTAGATCATGAAACGGCTGCTGCACTGATTGAGTCGCCTTGGGTTCAGGCTGTTACCTTTACGGGCAGCTCTCGTGGTGGAGCACAAGTAGCAAAAGTCGCAGGGGCAGCTCTCAAAAAAACAGTACTCGAACTGGGCGGCATGGATCCTTATTTGATTTTGCCAGATGCGCAGTTAGATCACGCCGTAAAGTCTGTGGTGCGTGGGAGATTTTTAAACGCCGGTCAGTCTTGTGTGGCAGTGAAGCGGGTCATTGTTTTAGAAGCAATTAAGACGCAAGTTTTAAGTGCAATTGAAGAAGAGTTAAAATCTTTAGCAGTGGCGCCTTTAGCGCAAAAGAAATTTCAACAGCACTTGCACCAGCAGGTTCAAATGCTTGTTTCACAAGGAGCAAAGCTTCTTTGCGGGGGGAAGATACCCGAAGGTGTTGGTGCTTTTTATCCACCCACTATTTTACTTTTTGAGAGTAATCCTCCCAAGCTGACTGAAGAGCTTTTTGGTCCAGTGTTAGTTGTGCAAGTGGCTACTTCTGTAGAGCAGGCTATCGCAATTGCCAATGATAGTGATTATGGTCTGGGTGGAGGAGTGTTCACTAGCGATCTTGCTTTAGGGCAAGATATTTTGCGGCAATTACAGTGTGGCTTTGCGGTGCTGAATGATTTTGTAAAATCTGAAGCAGGCTTGCCTTTTGGTGGCGTAAAAAACTCTGGTTATGGTCGTGAGTTGGGTGTTTTTGGCTTGCGAGAATTTGTAAATATCAAAACCGTGGCCATTGGGGCATCGACATGATGTGGAGTGATCTTGAGCACCGAGTGCATAAATTTCTCAAACAAAGAGCTGCGGAGGGCTCGCAGTATTTTGTCGCCTTAAGTGGCGGTGTGGATTCTGTCGCTTTGTTGTTTTTATTAAAGAGAATTCGTTTGCCGGTGAGAGCTTTGCACTGCCATCACGGGAATGGAGTGAATCAAGATTTTCGCGATCGAAGTGTTGTATTTTGTAAAAACCTATGTGAGCAGCTTGAAATTCCTATTTTCATTTTTAAGAGCGAAAAAGCCTTGTCTTCTGAAGAAGAAATGCGCGAGTTTCGTTATGGTATAATGTTAGATTTTGTAAAGGCTCAAGAAGGCGGAGTGCTGCTCACGGCGCATCACCTCGAAGATCAGCTTGAGACTCGTTTGTTGCGCCTATTGCGTGGGACGGGCCATCAAGGCTTGGTCGGGGTGCAGGAGCAAAGAGGAGAGTTGTTGCGCCCGCTTGTTGGTGTGTCTAAGCAAGCACTAATCTCTTATATCCAGAGTCATAAAGTTGAGTTTTTAGAGGATCCCAGTAATTTGCAAAATGATTACGCACGAAACTGGGTACGCAATGAACTTTTGCCTTTTTTAGAGGCAAAAATGCCGGGAGTGAGCGGGAGTTTGGCTCGCTCCCTAGAAACTTTAGTCGAGGAATGGAAGACGGTTTCAGAAAAGTCCCTGATGGAGCAAAACAGTGAGTGGGATATTGAGGGAATTTCACGTGGTTTTTATTTGTCTTTATCGAGAGAAGAACA
Source organism: Bdellovibrionia bacterium (assembly GCA_046570065.1). Lineage (GTDB taxonomy): Bacteria > Bdellovibrionota > Bdellovibrionia > Bdellovibrionales > Bdellovibrionaceae > JBKHVM01. The sequence continues at coordinate 18,176 of JBKHVM010000046.1, read as the reverse complement.
AAAGTCTCTCCTCGCTCAGTACCTTTTGAGTCTTGGAAAATCTGATTTTTCACAGGGGCAAGTCATAGAAATAACAAAATTACTGGACAAAGTTCAAAATGAACACACATTTACAGTTGCTGGTCTCGTCTGGCAGGTTAACGCAGGGCAAATCAAAGTCGTGAAGTGATTCTCTCGGCATTGTGGTCTGGTAAGTGTCATGTTAGCCTAAATTGGTTATGGTTCTCGTAGAAAGGAAATCTTGATGAAATCAACGCAAAAGACCTTGGCATTGTGGTTCTTCTTGGTGGTCATGGCAGTTTTTCTGTTTCAGGCCTACGAGACTCGCCAGCAAAAAACGATTGCTGATTTTAACTATTCAAAATTTGTTCAAGCAGTTAAAGACGGCGAAATTGCCAGCGTCACTTTCAAAAAAGAAAGTAGCGAAATCGTCGGAGAAATCAAACCTGAGTTTGAAAAGAAGTACAATGGCACTAGTTTTGTGATCATTGGTAACACTGATGACGAAGGTTATCGTTTCTTAACAGCTCAAGGTATTACTCCCAATTATGAGCGCAGCGAAGGCGAAGGATTTCTGCAAACTTTCCTAATCAATTGGCTTCCTTTGATTTTGATCGTCGGGATGTTTATTTTTATTATGCGCCAAATTCAAGCTGGTGGTGGCAAAGCAATGAGTTTTGGAAAAAGCCGCGCTCGTTTGGTTGAAAATAAAAATAAAGTTTCTTTTAAGGATGTTGCTGGTGTTGATGAAGCTAAAGATGACTTGCAAGAGATCGTTAGCTTTTTAAAGGATCCTAAAAAATACACTCGCCTTGGTGGGCGTATTCCTAAAGGGGTTCTATTGGTAGGTCCTCCAGGAACAGGTAAGACGTTGTTAGCAAGAGCAGTGGCTGGCGAAGCTGGCGTGCCTTTCTTTACGATCTCTGGTTCTGACTTCGTAGAAATGTTTGTTGGTGTGGGTGCCAGCCGTGTTCGTGATCTTTTTGAACAAGGTAAAAAGAGTGCGCCTTGTTTGATCTTTATCGATGAGATCGATGCTGTCGGTAGACACCGTGGAGCTGGTATGGGCGGTGGTCACGATGAGCGTGAGCAAACTCTCAATCAGTTGCTCGTAGAAATGGATGGTTTTGAATCCACTGAAGGTGTGATCCTTATTGCCGCGACAAATCGTCCTGACGTTTTGGATCCTGCTCTGTTGAGACCAGGTCGTTTTGACCGTCGTGTAGTTGTGAACAAACCTGACCTTAAAGGTCGTGAACAGATTTTAAGTGTTCATGTTAAAAAGACTCCAGTAGGTCCCGATGTGGATGTTTCTAAGATTGCTCGTGGCACGCCTGGTTTCTCAGGTGCTGATCTCGAAAACTTAGTGAACGAAGCTGCTCTTGTAGCAGCTCGTTCGGATAAACGTTATTTAGAGATGGAAGACTTTGAAAAAGCTAAAGACAAAGTCATCATGGGTGCAGAACGCAAATCGATGACGATTTCTGAAGAAGATCGCAAGATGACTGCGTATCACGAAGCGGGTCACACTCTTGTTGGTTTCTTATTGCCTGGATTGGATCCTATCCACAAAGTGACGATTATCCCTCGTGGTATGGCCTTGGGTTTAACACAAACCTTGCCAGAAAAGGACCAAGTAAGCTTCTCTAAGAAGCAAGCTGAAAACTGGATTGCTTTTGCCTTTGGTGGTCGTGCTGCTGAAGAACTTGTATATCAGGATTTCACAGCTGGTGCTGCGAACGATATCGAACGTGCAACTTCTTTAGCTCGTCGTATGGTTTGCGAATGGGGTATGAGTCCATTAGGACCTTTAGCTTTTGAAAAGCGGGAAGGGCCAGTATTTCTAGGTTTGAACTACGGGCAAACACAAAAAGATTATTCTGAAGCGAAAGCCGAAGAAATTGATCAGCAAGTAAGCTCAATCATTAACAAGGGTTACGAAGTGGCTTTAGATCTACTAAAGACCAACCGTGATGCTTTAGAGCGTATCACTCAAGCTTTGTTAGAATTTGAAACTATCGATGGAAACGAAGTTGCAATGTTAGTTAAAGGTGCAGCCGTTTCTGAGATTGCTAAAGTTCGTAACAACAAAGGTGATGATGGTTTTGGCAAAGCACTATCAGACGTCGATGCTAAAACTGACAGTGATAATGGTGGCAAAGATCCAGTTGGCAACCCAGGTTCGGTGATCAGCTAAAATAAATAGGGGAAAGCAGCAGGATGTTGCAGCAGTGGATAGAAAATTTTTCCCATATTTTTTCCAACCTGAGATTCTTAGATCTCGTTGATGTTTTATTAGTATGGCTTGTCGTGTACCGTGTGCTGATTTTGATTAAGCGCACGGGCACAATTCAAATGCTCTCAGGGCTTGGTATTTTAGCCATCGGTTATATTCTGAGTATTTGGTTTGAACTCTTTACTTTTAATTGGCTCCTTGAAAAATTCTTTTCTAATTTATTTGTTATCGTCGTGATCTTGTTTCAAGGCGAAATCCGTAGAGCACTGGCACAGATTGGTTCTAATCCTTTCTTTACAGATGCTTCAGTTATTCACGAAACTCAGATCATCGAAGATATTGCTAAGGGTGTGATTTCCACTGCGCAAAAAGGCTATGGAGCCCTTATTGTTATCGAGAAAGATATTCTCGTTGATTACCATATTGAGTTTGGTACGGAGATGGATGCTAAGATCTCTCCTGAGATTTTAGAAAGTATCTTTCACCCCTCAAGCCCTGTGCATGACGGAGCGGTGTTGATCCGTAACGGTAAAATTCATTCTGCGGGATGTTTTTTGCCATTAAGTAAAAATCCTGCCTTGGACAAAAACCTTGGCACTCGTCATCGTGCCGCTATTGGACTCACCGAGGAAACAGATTCTCTGGTGCTCGTAATTTCTGAAGAAAATAAATCTATCGGTATCGTCGTAGGTGGACACCTCTATACGAACGCTGATTTGGGTGATGTTCGTAAAGCACTGTATGAACTGTATGAGTTAAAATATCGTCCCCACCAACAAGGAGAGTTATCATGAAGCGATCCTTTTCGTGGAGTGAGTATCTCACTGATAACATGAGTTACAAAGTTGTATCCTTAATCATCGCTTTGATTTTGTGGATTACTATTCTTGGACGCCGTGATTTTGTGATGACCAAGAGTATAGAAATTGATCTTTTAGCTGCTCCAGGTACGACGGTGGTGTCGCAAACTGCCGATCAGATAAAAGTAAAAGTTAGTGGCCCTCGCACTGCTCTCAAAAAATTTATGGACTCCGCAACTTCACAATCGCTAGCTATTGACGTAGCTAAGCAGGGGATTGGTAATGTGGATATTCAAGTGCCCGTTTCAAAAATTGAAGTGCCTCTTGGTGTTCGTGTGGTGGGAGTTCGTCCTAATGTTATCCGAGCTGAAATCATTCAGGTGAACAAAGAAAACTTAAATCCAGTAGAGCCGATTAAAGAGTAAAGTTATGACAAAAAATTCGGGATCAGATAAAAAAGCAAAACTTTTTGGTACGGATGGAATTCGTGGGACTGCTAATCAGTTTCCTATGGTGCCAGAAATTGTAGTTAAAGTAGGACAGGCTATTGGTTATATTTTGCGCCAGCGGGATGATAATATCATCAACGGTGTTCGCAAAGTGGTTATCGGTAAAGACACGCGTCTTTCGGGATACATGATCGAACAAGCTCTTGCCAGTGGTTTAAATTCCATGGGAATTACAGTTCAGTTAGTGGGTCCACTTCCAACGCCTGGGATTGGTTATCTCACCCGCACCATGCGTGCGGCTGCAGGGATTGTTATTTCGGCTTCTCACAATGCCTATCAAGATAATGGCATCAAAATTTTTGGACCAGATGGATTTAAAATTCCAGATACGATGGAACGAGAAATTGAGCGTCTTGTTTTTGAAGAAGATCTTTCGCAGTACCTTCCTACCGGCCCAGAAGTGGGAAGAACCCGTCGTATCGAAGACGCTCAAGGGCGCTACATCGTTTATGTTAAAGCTACTTTTCCATTAGAGTACACACTGGAAGGGCTGAGAATAGTAGTCGACACAGCTCATGGAGCGGCTTACCGAGTGGCTCCAGCTATCTTTCAAGAGCTAGGTGCTGAAATCATTCAGCTAGGTGATGAACCTAATGGAACTAACATTAATGATAAAGTCGGGGCACTTTATCCTGCCAAATTAGCAGAAGCTGTTTTGCATTACCGTGCAGATGTTGGAATCTCGTTAGACGGCGATGCTGATCGAGTCATCATGGTGGATGAAAAGGGACAGATTATTAATGGCGATCATATTTTAGCTATTTGTGCCCTGCACATGAAAAAGCGCGGTCTTCTAAAAGGTGACACTTTGGTGGCCACACAGATGTCTAATTTTGGTCTCGAAAAATGCATGCGAGATAATGGCATCAAACTCGTCAAGACAGGTGTTGGTGACAAGTACGTCGTCGAAGAGATGCGTAAGAATGGTTACAATTTAGGTGGTGAGCAATCGGGTCATATTATTTTCTTAGATCACACTACAACAGGCGATGCCTGTATTGCAGCTCTCTCTGTCTTGGCAGTAATGAAAGAGACAGGCAAAAAAATGTCTGAACTCAATCAGGTCTTTGAGGATGTGCCGCAGATTTTGATTAATTGTCGAGTGAAACGTAAAGCTGATTTGAACGAGATCAAGGGATATAACGAGCTCATTCAAAGAATTGATAAAGAGCTTAAAGGTGAAGGTCGTACCTTTGTGCGATTTAGTGGGACCGAGCCACTCCTAAGAATTTTAGTAGAGGGGCGAGATAAAATGAAAATCCAAAGTTATGCTGAAGAGATAGCAAATTTTCTTGAAAAGGAACTTCAGTGAGACGCACCAAAAAACAACACATTCGTTTAGGTGTTAATGTCGATCACGTGGCTACTCTTCGTCAGGTACGTGGTGGAACCACTGCTTACCCTGATTTGTTAGCTATGGTAAAAGCTGCTGTTAAAGGTGGAGCGGAACAAATCACGATTCACCTTAGAGAAGATCGTCGCCATATTCAGTTAAGTGATTTAGTTCTTTTAGCGGACAAGTGTCCTGTGGCTCTGAATTTAGAGATGGCAGCAACTCCGCAAATGGTACGTTACGCACTTAAATACAAACCGGATTGGGTGTGTTTTGTTCCAGAAAAAAGACAAGAGCTTACCACTGAAGGTGGTTTAGACGTAAAGAAACAATTTAAAGTCTTACAACCCATGGTTGAAAAGCTTCAGAGAATTGGGATTGAGATTTCTATGTTTATTGAGCCCAGTGAGGAGCAAGTTGAAGCTTGTTACCGCATTGGTGCAGACGCTGTAGAATTTCATACGGGCAAGTGGGTTCATCTTGAAGGAAAAGCCAAAGAGCGCGAGTTTAAGAGGTTGAGTGAGGCTGCTGAACTAGCACACTCATTTGATATGAATGTGCATGCTGGGCATGGACTCGATTATCATCATACTAAACTAATTAAAAAAATGCCTCACCTCGAAGAAGTTAATATTGGCCACTCTTTGATTTGTTATGCTTTAGAAGATGGTCTACAAACAAGCGTGCAGAAAATGAAAAAGATTCTTCGGTCATGACACAAGAGTATGTTCTACACACTGTGAATGATTGGCCTCTTTTCTGGAAAGAGTTTTTAAAGCAAAAATCAGAAAAGCTTTTGTTGTTATTCGAAGGTGAAGTAGGAGCCGGTAAAACCACTTCTATTGCGGCTATGGCAGAGTTTTTACAAACCGAAAGAGCTTCTTCTCCTTCTTTTGCTATTCACCAAAGCTACCAAGGTAAAAACGGCAAGCACATCGATCATGTGGACTTGTATCGTATTGAAAGTGAAGCTGAATTAGAAGGCACGGGTTTTTGGGATTTGTTTTCGCAAAAGTCAGCGATCATCTGTGTGGAGTGGGCATCACGAGTGAAATCTGAACACTGGCCACTCGGTTGGGAAACATGGAAGATCACAGTCACCAAAGAGACTGAGAACTCCAGAAAGATCACGACGCAGCTTTTGTAGTGTAAACGCCAAGAGTGTCTTGTACGAGTTTAGTTGTTTTTTCTACAAACTGTAAAGTGCTGCGATTGAATTTACTAGCATCTGCTACGGCAACCACAAGAGCCACAATACTATCTTTTACAATAATCGGATGAACTGTTAGGTGCTCTGGCACTGCATTTTTGTTCCATGCCTTAAAGAACTGCGCATTGATCTCGTTGAGGTGAACGGGACCATGAAATGGTTTAGCAGTTTTGGTTGCAATATAAAAAACACTCGGTTGAAGAAGGGGAATCGGTCGATCGTCTCCTTCAAGAGTAAAACCTTGATCCCAAGCATAGAGCTTTGCACGTTCTTCATCAGAAGAAACATTGATGACAGCAATTTTTTGAAAGTGTTGTTTTAAATCTGTAAACAGTGGTGCAAATGCTTTTTTAAGTAAGTTATCTTCCCAATTGGCTAGATTATAACCCATTTGTTTGCGTTCAAAATGAACTCCAGGAAGCTCTTGCACTGCTGATAGTTTAGGTGCTGTACTCGGAGAAGTACCTGCTACCGATTTATTTTGGTTGGGAGTTGTTGGTATTTTTTTATTTAACTCTTCGGCAGCAACATACTCAACTTTTGCAGCTACAGCAGCACCTGTAGCACTAGGGGCTTCAGGGGCTGGCGTTTTAGATGAGCTAACATTGGGCAAAGAATTTTCGGGCGGTGTTCCTGCCTTCGAAAAATCAAAACTCATTTCTGGGATTTTAGGTGTTTCACTTGGACTTTCAGTAGGTGCATCAAAATTCAAATCCAAGCTGTCGTGTTCATCACCTGAAATAAGTTCTCCATCTGCTACTGAATTCTCGTCTGCAGAGTCCTGTAAAAGCTCTAAGGCATCTGGTGATTTTACAAATGTTGGGACATCCAGAGAATCTAAATCAAATCCTTCGGGTAATTCACTTTCAGTATTCTTTGCAGCCACTAAAGAACTCTGAGAAATTTCTTCTAAAACTGAAGGTGGTGCACCACTTTGACTTGTCGACGAAGTGTGTTCTTTATTTTGTAGAGGCTTAATTTCTGAGAGAGGATTGCTAGGTTGTTGGTGAGCAGGAGCCATTTCGCTCACGTTCCCATGCTCACCTAAATGTGATTGAAATTGCTCCCAGAAGCGACGAAGTCCTGCAAGAGGAGTGTAAACAAAAACAGATTTCTCGGGCATTTTTTCGGGAGGAGTTAAACCGCCGATAATGAGGTGCCCATCCCACTCGGTAAGAGGTACGAGGTTTTCTGACCATGACATTTTTTCATGGTGGCGACTCCAAAACTGAGCTGATGGAGTAATCTCTGTAAAAAATGACCCTCTTACAATGGGGTGTTGCCCATGCTGTTTGAGGTATTCAAAATAGCTGTCTTCGCTCAGGAGTTGATTCTCAATGGCATAACGAAGTTGCTCTGCCGAGCCTGGCATCAGCTCGGTTCTACCTTCAAGTAGTTGTAATTGTTCTTTAAAATGCAAATGCCAAGACATAGAGCTCCCTAATGCATTTATCGGTAAATGAGAGGATTACTTTACCCATAAAGGTCTAGGTTTACCGTAACATAAGACTTTAAGTGGTGCTTATTTCTGACAGCCCTAATAAGGAATTTTTTTTAAAATCCTACTAATCTTTTCAAGTACTTAAGAATGTGATAAGGTGCGGCACCTTATCAGGGGAGAGTTGGACACATGAGTAAAGTGTATCTGGACCATAATGCTACTACTCCAGTTGCTGCAAGCATTCGGGAAGAGTTGCCAAAACTCATTGAAGTTTGGGGTAACCCTAGCTCTATTCATTGGTTAGGTCGAGGTCCCAAAAACATTTTGCGAGAAACACGCAAAGCTTTTGCCGAAGCAGTTGGTGCAAGTCCTTTAGAAATTATTTTTAACTCGGGTGGAAGTGAAGCCAACAATACTGTGATCAAAGGTATTTTTGATCAGACTTCGTCAGAGCCACAATCCAAAGTTTTTGGTCGCAATCACTTTATGTGTTCAGCTGTCGAGCATCCTTCTGTGTTGCGTACTTTTATGTTTTTACGTGAGCGGGGAGCAGATGTGGACATCATCCCTGTGAATCGCCAGGGGCAGTTGGATTTAGATTTTCTCAAAGAGCGTCTCAGTGAGAGAACTGCTTTGGTATCTGTGATGGCAGCTAACAATGAAACAGGAACCGTTTTTCCAATCAAAGAGATCACACAACTTGTTAAAGCCAAAGGTGCCTACATGCACACAGATGCGGTGCAAGCTCTCGGTAAAATTCCGGTTCAACTCAATGATTGGGGAGTGGACTTTGCAAGTTTCTCTGCGCACAAAGTTTACTCTCTAAAAGGGACGGGAGTTCTCTACGCACGTAAAGGTTCTCACGTGACGCCTTTAATTCATGGTGGTGGGCAAGAGCGTTACCGCCGCGGTGGAACTGAAAATCTTCTTGGTATAGCTGCTCTCGGCGTTGTTGTACCCGAAATTAAAAAAACTGCAGAACAAAGTGAAATGCTTTCTTCTTTGCGTGATTATTTTGAAAAAAGAGTTTTAGCAGAGATCTCTGAAGTGCAAGTCACTGCAGGAGAGAGTTTGCGACTGCCAAACACAAGTTCATTGGTGTTACAGGGATGTGATGGTGAAACCATGCTCATGAATTTGGACATCCAAGGTTTTGCCGTGAGCACTGGGGCTGCTTGTAGCTCTGGTAATCCAGAACCTTCGCCAGTGCTTTTAGCCATCGGATTAAGTCGAGCTGAAGCACAAAATAGTTTAAGAGTTACTTTGGGGTGGCACACCACTCGCCAAGAGATAGATCTTTTTATCGAAGCCTTAAAAGAAACAGTTTTAAGACTGCGTACCATTGAAAAAGAAATGATGGAGAAAACAGATGTCTTCTAAAGGACGCGTACTAGTTGCCATGAGTGGAGGAGTTGATTCCTCTGTAGCAGCAGCTTTGCTAGTAGAGCAAGGTTACGAAGTTATCGGTGCAACCATGCAAGTTTGGGACTATTCTAGCTGCGACATCGAAGAGGGAAATGGAACTTGCTGTTCTAGTCTCGATGTGGATGACGCTCGTTCCGTGGCGGATCGTCTTGGCATTCCATTTTATGTTTTAAACTGTGAAGCTAAATTTAAAGCCAGTGTGATTGATCCTTTTTTAAAAGCGTATCTCGAAGGGCAGACACCTCTCCCTTGTGTGAATTGCAACACTTACCTCAAGTTTGATCATCTCGTGCGCAAAATGAAAGAATTGAATTGCGACTACCTGGCAACAGGTCACTACGCACAGATTCTTAAAGATCCTGAGACAGGTCGATACGGCATTCATACGTCTTCTGATGATTGGAAAGATCAAACTTATTTTCTTTTTACCATTGACCCTGAGTTGATTCCAAAATTGATGTTCCCTATTGGCCACTTAAAAAAGCCACAAGTCAGAGAGATTGCCGAGAAATTGAACCTAGTGGTGGCCAAGAAAAAGGACTCGCAAGGAATTTGTTTTGTCGGAGACAAGGGCTACCAAAAATTTATTGAAGAGAATGTGGATAGTAAGGTTCTCAAAACTAAAGCTGGTTATATCAAACGTTATCCAGAAAATACCATTATGGCTGAGCACGACGGCATTCATAACTTTACAATTGGCCAAAGCAAAGGCTTAGGCATGACGTTTCATGAAAAGCTCTTTGTTATAAAAATAGATCCAACTGACAACACGGTCTATGTTGGGGAAGAAAAATATCTTTTTGCTGATGAAGTCGAAGTGATTGAATCTCACTTATTGGATGAACTCGACGAAAATACTGAGTATCAAGTTAAGATACGTTACTCAACGAAGGGGCATCCAGCTCACATTGTAAAAACAGACTCAGGTTTTAAAGTAAAGTTTAAGGAACCTCAGCGTGCGGTGACACCTGGACAGGCCGCAGTTCTGTACAAAGATAAACAACTTGTGGGGGGCGGATGGATTCGCGCTTAAAATACCAAGTACATACTTTTGGTTGTAAAGTGAATACCTACGATACGGGATTGATTCAAAAAAATCTCAATCATGCTGGCTTTCAGTGGGTGCAAGCAGACCCCGAAACCAAAGTGCATGTGTTAAACACTTGCGCAGTGACTGCTGAAGCAACAAAAGAAGCGGTAAAGTACATTCGACGTCTAAAGGCTAAAAATCCATTCTGCAAAGTCGTAGTCACCGGCTGCGCAGCTCAAGTAGACACTGGGGCTTTTGAGAATCTCCCAGGTGCTGACTTGGTTGTTGCCAACTCTCACAAAGGTCAGATTCCTGATTTGATAGATAAGCTTTATAAAGGTGAACTTCAGCAAAAGGTCTTTAAATCTAATATCTTTAAAAAAGATGATTTAGAAATGGGTGGAGGAGAAGAAAAATCTCACACACGTTCTTTCTTAAAGATTCAAGATGGCTGTAATTCATTTTGCACTTATTGCATTATTCCTTATGCTCGTGGCAAGAGCCGTTCGATTCCTATGGCCGAAATTGCTCGTCGGATAAATGACCTCTATGCCCAAGGTGTGCGTGAAGTTGTACTCACGGGTGTGCATGTGGGGGATTATGAAGACGAAGTTTTAGGGCAAAAAAAGGGACTCGAAGATTTGGTCGAGTATGTTTTAAATAAAACCAAGATGCCAAGATTTCGATTAGCTTCTTTAGAGCCAGTGGAGGTCACGGAGCGTTTGTTGGATTTGTATGTTGCAAACTCTCGGTTATGTCCTCATTTCCACATGAGCATTCAAAGCGCCAATACTAAAGTGTTGCACGATATGAAACGCAAATACACCAAAGAAGATGTACAAAAAGCTCTACGTGCTATCGAAGAGAGACTGCCTCATGCTTATATAGGCATGGATGTGATCGTTGGTTTTCCAACTGAGACTCTCGAAGACTTTGAAGACACTTTTTTAACGTTAGCAGATTTGCCGTGGACACGCATTCATGTGTTCCCGTACTCCGAAAGACAAGGAACTCGAGCGGCAGTCATGACAGAGACGGTGCCTCCCGCAGAGCGTTCGCAACGGGCAGCTCGGTTGCGTGAATTGTCAGCTCGTCGCCACCAAGAAAAAGCACAAGCACAGATTGGTACTATTAAAGATGTTTTAGTTCTTAAAAGTGCAGCTAAGGGTGGTCAAGGTCTTAGTCATGATTACTGGCCTGTGGATTTAGTGGGTGTGGAGGAAAGCTTTTTAGAAGCTTGGGCCGGGCAAGAAATAAAAGTAAAAATACAAGGATATGAACATAACAACCCGATGCACTTTGAAGGGCATCTTAAAGGAGAATTATTATTGTGAGTGATGTGGAAAAGAAAATCGGCTACCGATTTAAAAATCGGGACCTCTTACAGCGAGCGCTAACCCATAAAAGTTATGCTCATGAAAATAAGATAGTCGATAATAACGAAAAATTAGAATTCTTAGGGGACGCAGTTTTAGATTTGGTAATTGGTGAAATGCTATTTGAGTTATTTCCAAAGGATACCGAAGGTGGACTCTCCAAAAAGAGAGCAAGCATCGTAAATGAAGAGGTTCTTTCGGAAATTGCTCAAAAACTAGATCTTTCTGGATTTATGCGACTCGGAAAAGGTGAATCTTCAAGCGGAGGAGCAGCTAAACCAAGATTGCTGGCTTCTGCTTTTGAGGCCATAGTCGGCAGTATTTATTTAGACGGTGGCTTTGAAGTGGCAAAAGTATTTTTGCGTCGAGAGTTCTCACCAGCTATGACTTTGCTAAGAGATCAAAATCTTGATTTTGAAAGAGATTATAAAACGAGATTGCAAGAATTGGTTCAGAGAAAACAAAAACAAACTCCAACTTATGAGTTGCTTCAGGAACAGGGCCCACCACACGATCGGGAATTCACGGTTTGTGTTAAAGTAGGTTCTGAGGAATGGGCGCAAGGGATTGGCAAGAGTAAGAAATCTGCAGAACAAGAAGCTGCAAAGGCTGCAATTGCAGCACATTTTAGAGGAGAATAGTATATGGCTTATCGTGCAGGATTTTTAGGTATCATCGGGCAACCCAATGCGGGCAAAAGCACGCTGATGAACTATTTAGTTAAAGAAAAAGTTTCTATCGTAACAGCAAAACCACAAACAACGAGACGTCGTATTATGGGGATTTGGTCAAACGAAGCAGGGCAAATTGTTTTTGTTGATGCTCCGGGTTTGATCGAAGCAGAAAAAGGTCTTAACGGATTTTTAGCAAAAGAAGCAGCAGATGTGATCCAAAACTCTGATGCTATTTTAGCGGTGGTTTCTGTAGATGAGGCAAAAGCTGAAGATGCAGAAAAAACAATTGAAATGGTTTCCAAGAGCGGCAAACCGTGGATGGGTATTATCACCAAAACAGACATTACAGAAAAAGCGCATCGTGTTTTGATCCTAAAAAACATGATCGAATCTAAAGGAGCCAAGGCCCTTTCAATGTCAGTAAAAAAGTTAAAAGATAATGCCGAAGAGCGTGAAGCTCTTTTAATCGAGTGTTTAGAAATGTTGCCTGAGACACCAGCACCTCTTTATGATGTTGAGCTTTTCACTAATGAAAGTGTTAAGGACATGACGACTGAAATTATCCGAGAGAAATGTTTTGAGAATCTTCATCAGGAGATTCCATTCAACTTGGCAATACGTATCATAAAATTTGATGAGTTCGCAGATCCTTGCCCCAAAATTTACGCTGAGATTCTCGTACCTAAAGAAAACCATCGTGCCATTGTTATTGGCAAAGGTGGCGAAGTGATCAAAAAAATAGGTTCTGAGTCTCGTAAAGAAATCGAAAAAATAATGGATCAAAAAGTCTTTTTAGACCTGCAAGTAGTCGTTAGAGACAATTGGTTCGATAACACTGGAATTATGAAAGAGTTAAAATATGTCGTCGACAACAAATAATGTGGTTACAGCCACAACGCCAAAAGTTGCAATCGTGGGGCGCCCCAATGTAGGGAAGTCCACGTTGTTTAATATTTTAACGGACTCTCGTAAGGCCGTAGTTAAGAACCAGCCTGGTGTTACCAGAGATATCATGGTTGAACCTGTTGATGTATGGGGTAAATCTTTAGATCTCATTGATACGGGCGGGGTGACTGAGGCAACAGATACCTTTTCGAAGCTTATTAAAGAGCAGGTTTCTGAGTTCCTCCAGAGTGTCGATTATATTATTGCGGTAATGGATGGGCGAGCTGGGCTTATTCCTGAGGACCGCGATATTATCCGTTTGGTTAAGCAGACTGGTAAAGAGTTCTTATTGGTTATCAATAAAGTAGATTCTATCGTTGATGCAGAAACTGCAAAGACGGATTTTTATGAATTTGGAGCTGATATTGTAGTTGCTAGCTTTGAGCAGCGCCGCGGGCTTTCAGACATCTTAGAATGGTTGCATAAAACATTGCCTGTTACGCAAATGAATTACAAAGAAGGAACAAACATTGCCATCGTAGGTAAACCTAATGTCGGTAAATCTTCTATTTGCAATTTGTTGCTTGGTGAAAATCGCATGATGGTTTCGGATATTGCTGGAACAACTATCGATGCTGTGGATTCCCCATTTGTTTATAACGACAAGAAATATCTTTTGGTGGATACGGCGGGTTTGCGCCGCTCTTCACGTCGAGAAGAAGATCTTGAGATTATTTCTGCATTTAAGTCTCAAGAGGCTATTCGTAGAGCTGATATCGTGCTTTTAATGGTAGATGGTACTGTTGGCGTCACTGAGCAAGACGCAAAAATCATGGAAGCGATCTTAGAAGATCATAAAGGGGTCATTGTCGTTGCCAACAAATCAGATCTTGGTGGTAAGGAGATCCCAGAGTATCGCAAAACCTTTAGAGAACGAATGGAGAGAGAGTTTCACTTTTTTAGCGATGTGAGTTTAGTCTTCACGAGTGCTAAAACAGGTTATGGTATTGAGGAACTCTTCGCTGAAATCGAAAGAGTTGCTGAGAAGATGAAGATTCGTATTCCTACCAGTGAGCTCAATGATTTCTTTTTTGAAACGATTCGAAAAGCTCCAGCTCCAGTTTGGGGAGTTAAGAGTGTGAAGTTTTATTACTTAACACAGACCTATCAAGTTCCTCCGGCATTTATCGCTTTTGCCAATCATCCTGATGGGGTGACAAATGCTTACCGTCGTTTCTTGATTAAGAACATGAAAGAGCGATGGGATCTGCATGGGATACCTATACGTATCTTCTGTATGAAATCAAAGAACAAGGATGACTAGAAGATGGTCAAACGAGGGACTTGGCAGTCAAGATTAGGTTTTTATTTTGTTGCTATCGGTTCTGCCGTTGGTCTCGGTAATCTCTGGCGTTTTCCTTACGTGGTAGGCGAAAACGGCGGAGGTGCTTTTATCTTAATGTATGTGTTCTTAGCAATTGCCGTGGGAGCTCCGATTCTTATCGCCGAGCTTATTCTCGGTAAGACCACAGGTAAGTCAGTCATTGTTGCCACTCGTGAGAGTGCTGAGAAGTTCGATAAAAGGTATCGCTGGTTTGGGCGACTCAGCGTGCTCTTGTCTTTGGTTGTTTTGTCCTACTACTCGGTCATTAGTGGTTGGGTCCTACACTTTATCACGCAATTTGTGGTCGATATCGTGAAGCTTGCCGAATTTGATGCGCAAGTATCGGGAATTGAGTTTTTAATGAAAAACGGCTGGCTCCAATGGATGTTGGCTAGTGCGCATTTGTTATTAACATTAGTGGTCGTGGTTAAGGGTATTCATGATGGATTAGAAAAATGGATCTCCTTTATTATGCCATTTTTTCTTATCCTGGTGGGCGTGCTTTTGTTTGAATCCTTTTCGCAACCATCGATGCCAGATGTTTTACGCTTTTTATTCTATCCAGATTTTTCGAAATTGACTTTGAGCTCCTTAGCGCATGCCCTTGGGCACGTGTTTTTTACCCTTTCTGTTGGATTTGGAACTATGGTAACTTTTGGATCTTATTTAAAAGACCAAGATCATGTTCCTACCACAGGTTTTCGTGTGGCGATTGTCGACACGCTAGCTTCTTTAGTGGCAGCCGTGCTTATTTTTCCGGTGGTGTTTCAAGCTTCAAATATTCCTTTAACTGATCCTGCCATGATGTTCGAAGCTCTTCCTCAGTTTTTAAAGAGTATCCAAGGTGGAACTATATTTGGTGTTCTCTTTTTTGTGTGTCTCTACTTGGCAGCTCTCAATGCGAGTATAGGATTATTGGAAGTTGTAGTCTCAAATCTGAAAGATCTTTACAAACAGCTTTCACGAGCTCAAGCCACATGGATAGCAGGAGCTATTGCTCTTGTGCTTGCAACTTTACCTGCTCTCTCGAACTCTTTGTTTAATCAAATACGACCTTTTGGTAAGAGTTTGATCGAAGTGCTAGATAGTTTTTTGATCAACTGGCTTTTGCCGATTATTGTGGTGGGAATTGCGCAGATTTATCTACGTTCGCGTAGTGATAAGGATTTGCAGAACCAGTTTGTGACCTCTGAAAAGTTCATTTCTCAAACTATGTTCCCTCATTGGAAACTAGCTTTAAAATATATTGTCCCCACCGCAGTCTTGTTGGGTCTGTTTTTACAGATAATTGATTTAATTAAGACGAACTTCTAAAGAGTAGTTCTTTAGAAGTTCATACCAATGAGTGCCATAATATTGATGAAGTCCCCATTGATGGGAGTGTCTACTTTGTTTGTTCCCTCAATGAATTCTTTATTTTCATCAGGGAAAGCGACGTAGTGGTAAACACCTTGGATGCCAAAATAAGCTTTGCGTCTTAAAAGTGGTATTTCTATACCCAAACCACCATCAAAGCCAAGAGCTGCTGCTCGATCAAAGCCATCAACCTCAGAAAAAGTATAGGTACGCGTGTGGTGAGTTAATCCTGCAATTATATAGGGATTTAAATCTGCAAGACCCTTTGTGACATTCTGTGTGTTGAGATAGTATTTTAAATTGAAACCCAAACTTGAGTACGAAACATTTCCTGTATAAGTCGGTCCTGAAGTTTTGATGTTAACGGAATGGTCGCCAGTGACAAAGCTGAGAGCTAAAGCTAAACGCAAATCAAAAAAATACGAGAGCTGCAACCCATAAGCAGGTCCTGATTGATAATTGGTCGCCATCCCTTGTGTAAAGCTTCGATAACCAAAAAATAGGGCAGCAGTAAGAAATCTACCGTTTTTAAAAAAATTGATATCAGCTTCTTCATCAGAGTCTTCATCGAACTCAGAGTAATCAGCAAAAGGATCGTAAGCTTCATCAGGATCCACTTGGGCTAGCAAGTAACCTCGATTGGTATTATTATTTATGGAAGATGATAACTCTGCGTGAGCAGGTTGAGAAATAAAGACCGCTGCCATCAATAAGCTAGCAAGAATAGTGAGTTTCACGAATTCCCCCTAATTAAAGATTATGACAAAAATTAGAGGGGATAGGGAAGTATTTTATTTCTTTCTCAATTTGAAACAACAAGTCTGGTCTAGGTGGGTGCCTAGTTAAGAAACTAGGCGCCACGAATGATCTTTTCGAGTGTTCCCGTAAGGACTTTGGTTTTTTGAGCCATTTCGTTAATTTCGAAAGTAGCTGCGGTAATTTCTTCAGCTGTGGCAGCATTAATTTGCGCTGCTTGGTCCACTTGAACCATAGCTTTACTGATTTGTTGTATGCCAGAAGTCTGCTCACTGCTTGCTGTTGCAATACCAGAGTTGTGCTCTGATGTCTCTTGCACGTGCACAAGTATACTTTCGAACACTGCTCCCGATTTTTCGGCTGTTTCTGAACCCTGTTCGATTTGATCCACTGAAGTATGAATAAGTGACGAAATATCTTTGGCTGCAATGGCTGATCTTTGAGCTAGTGTGCGGACGGCATCAGCCACTACTGCAAAACCTTTTCCTTGCTCGCCAGCTCGAGCTGCTTCAACAGAAGCATTGAGTGCGAGGAGGTTTGTCTGAAAGGCAATATCATCAATCACATCGATGATTTCTTTGATCTTATGGCTTGATTTTTTAATTTGAGACATGGATTCAATTAAGTTTTCGACTTCTTTTTTTCCTGAAAGCACATTTTGAGTTGCTGTGGTGGCCGCATCAGATGCTTTTTGTGCTGAATTTGCATTGTTGTTTACCATGGATGTTAACTCTTCAAGCGAAGCTACGGTTTCCTCAAGGGATGCTGCTGTTTCTGTAGAAGACGTGGCAAGTCCCTCGCTAGCATGACGAAGTTGTGACACTGAAGTTGAAAGCGATTCTTCAGATTGATGAAGCTCTGATGCCACTTGGAAAAGCTGATTGGCAATACGGCGAGTGAGAATAATACTCGCATTAAATGAAATCAAAACAATGATACCTAAAGCTACAGAGATTTTTAGAATAAAAGCATTGGTGTCAGCACGAATATCATCAATATAAACTCCTGTGCCCACTATCCACTGCCAAGGTTCGAAGATTTCCACATTCGATATTTTGGGTTGGGGTTCTTTAGCATTGGGTTTTGGCCAATCATAAGCGACAAAGCCATTCTTTTGTGCTTTAGTCACTTTGACCATCTCATTAAAGAGATAGACTCCATTTGGGTCTTTAAATGTAGAAATATCTTTTCCATCCATTTCTGGTTTAAAGGGATGCATGATCATATTTGGGTGAGTGTCGTTAATCCAAAAATACTCATTCCCTTCATAGCGTAATGCTTTAATAACTGCTTTAGCTTGTGCTTTAGCTGCTTCCTCAGTCAGCTCGCCACTCACTACTTTGGCATGATAGTGTTGCAGAATGGTCATGCTGATTTGCACATTAGCTTTGGTTTTATTTTTTCTATCCTCAAGCATCCGGTTTTTAACTAAAGGAATAACATACACAGCGATCACTGCTAGAGTTGGTACTATGAGGCTGGTAAGTACTAACATAATTTTTGCTCTTAAAGAGAAGCGAAACACAACGTCCTCCAATGGCATCATAAAAAGTTATAAAAAGCTCTCTTCTTTTCGGGGGATTGACCTTGAAATTTAGTTAAGAATTTATATTAAAAAGTGAATCAAAATAAATTGTTGGCACTGAATTTGAGCTGTAATGATCTTGTTTCAAGATTAGATTCTTGTTCATGACCCCCATTTGATTCGGACACCCAACCCAGGGGGTCAAAATGGAAGTCACAACGTATAAGAGGAAATTT
>JBKHVM010000045.1:0-21159 GCA_046570065.1 Bdellovibrionia bacterium | reverse complement strand
GAGAGGTCTTGGGTGCAGGGGGACTGCAGAGGATTCGTTCCAATTTCGCAGGGAGTGGCACCTCTTCGTTGCGGGCCAGAAGCTCCTCTTTAGAGGGAAAAGACTCCAATGGCTTCACCGGCCCCCTCGCTGCCAATTCCCCCTAGGGAGTGGTTTTGCAGCGTAGTGCCTTTTAGTTGGTGGCGGCAGCCCTGGAAGTGGAGCTGTGGGAGGCATGTGGAAGCGCTGGAGTAGAGTTGTGGGTAGGGAAAAGTTCAGTATTCGTAGAGTAGGCCTAGGCCTAAGCTCCAGTATTTGGTTTTTTCCCAATAGTATTTGAAGTCAGGGCGCAGAGCTATGGGGCCTAATTTGAAACCTAAGCCAAAACCAAAAACGGCGCCGATGTTGAGGTCTTCAGCAGTAAAAGTTTTGTTTCCTACTTTTAGTTGAAATTGAGAATACTTGACCATGGGGCCAAATCCGTAATGGTAAACTGTGGATCTTGATAGTGGTGTTTGTGTGAGAAACTGAAAGTGCCATAAGCTCACAAAACCTGAAGCGGCGTTGCTTGTGAGTTTTTTGTAATAACTTGGCACTTGTGTTGAAAATAAAACATGAGTGTCTGCTGTCGCCAATCCTGAAAATAAAGTGTCGGCTCCTGTCATACGAAAACCAATAAACCCTAAAGCTTCTGTACGCTCTTCTCCTTGTGTGTCCTCTGTGTACTGAACAATGTCATAGGCAATTCCACGATGACGAGACCACTGCATGTATTGTTTTCGTTTCTGCGGATCATCTTCTAGCTCTGATAAATCTCCACCACTGTCCGCAAAGATATTGCCAACATTTTCTTCTGCGTCCTTTTGTGCCTTTTCGATGGCTTTTGCTGACATGATTTTGACCTCACTGTCGGCAATCCAACCTAATTTTTTATTGGGCAAACGCACTCTGTGAAATGGACCTTTTTTAGCTTTAGAAATGATCACTTTCTGACCCGGCTTCAATTCACCAATGATAGGCGAGTCAAAGTTGGCATTCGCAAAGACATAAGGAGACTCCCCCACAACCATTGCTGTGACACCTCTACTAGCTGCCGCTGTTTTTTTCGTCTGAGCTTGTGCTAGCTCCGCTGTAAAAAACAACAAACAAAAAACTAATGCTAGTTTACGAAAAACGCATAAGCCAAACACGATAGAACGCCTCGATTACGATTTTAAACGACATCTTTGAGTGCCCCACTCGACGGTCTTCAAAAATAATTGGGCTTTCTGCTCCGACAAAACCTTTTTTGAGCGCTTTGTATTTTAATTCAATCTGAAAAGAATACCCCTCAGACTTCACGTTTTCTAAACCAATCCCGAGAAGAACATTTTTCTTCCAAGCATTAAATCCCCCCGTCCAATCATTGAGTGGAAACCCTAAGATCAAACGTGAGTAAATCCCACCACCTCGAGAAATGATTTTACGCATAAGGCCCCAATTTACAGTGCCACCCCCACTCACATAGCGTGAGCCAACTGCAAAATCGGCTTGTTCAAGTTTAGCGATAAGAGGACCTAAATCCTGCGGGCGATGAGAAAAGTCTGCGTCCATTTCAACGAGAGCATCATAACCGTGATCAATGCCCCATTTAAAACCTGCCAAATAAGCTTTGCCCAAACCCTGCTTGCCTGGACGACTTAACAAATGCAACTGCTCAGGGAACTTTTCCTGCAACGACTTAACAATTTGTGCTGTCCCATCAGGAGAATTATCATCAGCAACTAAAATATGGACGCCTAGATTTTGAGCAAAAACCGCCGTGATAATATTGGCGATATTTTCTTTTTCATTATAAGTCGGAATGATAACTAAGGTTTTCATAGATCCTGATAATAACTATGAACTCTACCTAAAGTCAGTAAAATTAGATCTGTTTTGAAACCAAGCGCCCCTTATTTTGAGCTGCCTGATGGAGACTCTCTAACTCCTTAGAGCGCTCCACACTGAGGACCGGCAAATTTAAGGGCTTAGCTAATATTTTTTCAGGATCTTGCTTTCTTTTTGCCAAATAATTTTTAACTTTTTCTGCTGCCTGCCGCGAATCCTTCAAATAAAGAACTGGGTCAAATCCACAATGAGGACACAGCACAGACGTGCGCCAACGCAGACGAATAAAAAGCTCCCCAACAACTAAAAAAGCTGCAAAGAACAAAACAAAGCGCGGATCAAACTTTTGCCACAACAAAAACATCACACCGAGAGATGCTGCTAAAGCCTCACCTACATTCAAAAGTGAAATTGTTTTTTTGCGATAAATGCGACGTGGGCTTTTACAGAAAGCGCAGTAGCACTGATTTTTTTTGTTCATCAACTTCAACATACTTTTATTGTGCCAAAGTTCTGGTCCAGATTTAAAGAGACTTTTTTATTATTCTCCGAGGTACTGCTAAAATAAGAATATGAATACATTTAAACACACTCTATTGTCTTTGGTGATTGCCCCCCTACTTTTAGCCTCGCCTTCCGTCCAGGCTGACTCTTCTTCTTATGAAGAAATTTCCTATGAGGATCTCGTAGAAAAGCTCTCTGCAAAAAAAAGTAAGTATGTACCCACTACTGAAGATCCATTTTTGGGAGTGCAAATTCACACAGGAATTGGATTTGTAAATTCATTTTCGTACTTCAAAATCAACGACCAAGTCCTTAATCGCCATCAAAATGGTGTTCAACTTTCTTTAGGTATGGATCTCTTCTCTCCCCAGTGGTTTTCAGAAGCAAGCTTCAGAAACTATGGACTCACGGAAACGGGTTCTGAAGAGTGGACAGTCAGAGAATTTGACTTGCGCATCGGCTACAAAGAACAACTTGATGGACCGTGGGGATATAGCCTTCACACAGGATTGGCCAATCGTTTTTTTGATCTGCGCGATCGAGTTAAAGATATCAATGAGTCTGGCCAAACTCCGGCAATGATGATCGGCCTCGGAGTGACTGCTAAAGTCCACCGCCAACTTCAGTTTGGATTTGATGTGATTAACAAAAGCCCCATTGTTGGCGACAGCGCTGACAAGGGCTCCTTAGATCTCACTGTAAAAGTCTCAGCGTCCCTATAATCCCTATGCTCTATGATCTCATCTTTGGCACCATTGGTTTGTTTGTTAGTTCACTCGTTGTCCACAACTATTGGCGCCAGAGGTTTCACTGGCATGGTGAGCTCAAAGCCAATTGCCTGCTCACTCGCCACTCAGTTGTGTTTATTGCTGGGCCCAGAAGCTTAATCTATTTTAAAAACTACTATAACTTTTTACCTTCGTTTCTCGCAGAACACGGCTACTCCATTTTTCATTTGCACTTGCCATGGAAACAACAGCGCCTTGAATACTTCACACGTTTTTTAAAAATGGCCCAATCCCAGAATCAAAAGTATCACTTTATTGGACACCCCGAAGTCACGAAAGAACTCCAATCAGCTCTTGATACTTACCCTGATGTGGCTCTCTCTTTAACGCCATATCAATATTCCCCCCAAAAAGATCACCCTTCTCAAAGCCTATGGCTAAATCTATTACAATCCTTTCATTCTTGGCTCTCTGGCTCAAAGATTTTACTCTCTGAATTGGGTCCTTATAATTTAAGCACCCCTGCTGAGTTTATTTCTCTCATAGACAAACTTACTGTTTTAGCTGAGACTGATTTCATTGAAGGGACTAAAAATGAGAGACGTCACCAACAGCCAGAAAAATGAAATTGTTCAAAAAGTTAAAGAGACAGCCTTATATCTCATTCACTTTCTTAAAAATCCTCTCAAAGAAATATCGCACTTACCCGACTGGTCTTGGCTTCACCTCATCTTGTTGCAAATCCTATTAGCAATAGGTTCCGGAGTGCTCTCGGGCCTTATTCCACCTAATGTGTATCGCATTGCTGCTGGCATTATCATCGCCCCGGTCGTGAGCACTGCCATGACTCTCTTATTGGTTCTATTTTTGTATTACTATTTATTATTTGCCGAGAATAAGACCACCTCAATTCGCAAACTCTTCACTCTCGTGGTCTTAGCCAATACACCATTTTTTGTTTTTGAAATTGGCTCAGAACTTCTGCCCCCCATCACCTTGGTGGGCTTTGCCATTACCTCGGCACTCTTAATAGTAGGCCTTGTGGAGAACTTTGAAGTAACACGCCAACGCGCCCTTAAACTTGTCGGCGGCTTGCTCTTTGTTGTTTTTCTTGTCTGGCTTTGGAATCGCTACACCCTAATGTCCATGTAAAATTTGCACTGAAGGAGCCTTTTTAACAGAAAATTGGGATTTCTAGTAAAATACCGAACTCAAAGCGATCTCACTTTTAATGAGTTTGGAGGCCCCTTGAAACTAGCTTTAGTTCTCACACTCCTGATTCTTAGTACACTTAGCGAGATTTGCTTTGCCAGTAAGGACCGCAATTGCTTTACGCGCCATCTCCGCGAAGCCATCGTTATCAATAATGAGAGAAGTGCCGAATATCAAAAGTTAACTCAAAATCAGTCTACTGAAATTACTCATCGTCTCGTCATGATGGAAAAAGGATTACTTCTTGGAGCCTACCTTGTCGATAAACTTGCAACTTATTGGCAAGACAATCAAATCCCTATGATCTGCAATGATTTTATTGAAATGAGTCTCACTCCTGCCTCTCAAACTAGCTATGCAGATAGAGCTCCCCTACAACCTATTCCTGAAATCTCTTTAAACTCTTATCAATCTAAAGTTAGCACACTTTTAAAAAAGAATGACTTCAACTCCATAGAAGAAATAACTGAAGCACATTTAGCAGTTCTCTCTTTAGAGCCAAGAGCTCATTGTCTTGTTAGACATTTTTTAGAATCAATTCTCAGAATTTCTTACCACACACCAAAATACATAGAGCAAGCAAGAAACAAAAATATTCAGTCACCTCGTTGGCTTCTCAAAACAGTTATTAAAAACCATTTACCGCTTTTAGCAGAGGCCAAAGAAATTGATAACTTGGCACTAAAATTCCAAAAGCAACACGTCCCTATTGTCTGCCAGGACGTGCCACCTATTCCCAAATATTAGTTTTTTAATTGGGCCAATTTACAAGATGAAGTCTACGACTTACCCGTGGAACCAAATCCACCAGCTCCACGCTCTGTATCGCCTAGAGAGTCTACAACCTCGAATGCTGCTTGATAGACAGGGCAAATAACCAACTGCGCGCAGCGATCCTGATCCTGAATAGTGAAAGGCTCTTGCCCTAAATTCGCGACAATAATCTTAACTTCGCCACGATAATCAGCATCAATGGTGCCGGGAGTATTCATTAATGTGAGTCCATGCTTAGCAGCCCAACCACTACGTGGACGCGCTTGGATCTCAAAACCAAGAGGAATTTCAAAACTCAACCCGGTAGGAACAAGAGCTCTTTGACCAGGCTCTAAGCGAAGCGGCTCTGTCAACTGGGCTCGCACATCAAAACCACTGGCTCCTGCACTTTGGTAAGCAGGAAGCTCCCCTTTAAAGTTTTCTAATTTTTTAATCTTTACTGGTACTGACTTCACGATCTACCTCAAAATTCTAAACTATTAAACCACGGAGTTAATGACTCCGCTTGCGCACCTAAAATAACTCCTGCGGCTTTATCAGGATGCAAGTACGTATGAATAAAATGATTTACCGAATCCACATTCACTCGCTGAATCTCTGCCATTACGGACTCAACAGACTTATACTCGCCGAATACCATTTCGTTGACAGCCAAAGACGTCATACGATTCTCAATATCATCAGATCCCAACATAATAGAGCCAATGACTTGAGTTTTAAACATCTCAACTTCGGCTTTGCTCACGCCTTTAGTGCGCAGCTTTTTAATTTCTTTAGCTACAATATTGCCAACATTTTTAACATTCTTGGGTTCGGTTTGAGCATAAATCACTAACATGCCACAATCTGTATGCGAGTGTAGACTTGAATAAATAGAATAAACCAAACCTTTTTTCTCTCTCACGCTTTGATACAGGCGAGAAGTCATGCCCCCACCCAACAATGTATTCACAATATAGGATTCAAAACGAAGTTCATCACTAAAATTGCCCACCGGAAAACCTAGAAGCATATGCACTTGCTCTCCAGTTTTATCCTGACAAAACCGAACGGGATGCCACTTAGGGCTGCGCCGACGTTGTTTGTGGGCTGTCTGTTTTTTCCCACCTAACTTTTTTTGTACTAAATCAATAACAGTTTCGTGATTTAAAGCTCCCGTAGCACTGACCACAATATTTTTTGCAGAGTAGATAGTGTTGTAATGATTGACCACTGCTTTCTGAGTCATCTGCGCTACAGACTTAACAGTGCCTAAAATAGGTCGACCTAATGGGTGCTTGCCATACACTTTATCAAAAAAGATATCATAAATAATATCCTCTTGATTGTCGTCAGACATAGCAATCTCTTGAAGAATCACCCCTTGCTCTAACTTAAAATCTTTTTGGCTAATTTTCATGTTACAAACAAGATCAGCCAAAACATCCATCGCTTCATCCAAGTGATCTTTAAGAACAATGGCATGATAACAAGTGTATTCACGAGTGGTGTAGGCATTGAGCTCACCGCCCAAAGCTTCTAGAGACTTTGCAATCTGATAGGCAGAGCGAGATTTAGTCCCTTTAAAGACCATGTGCTCTAAGAAGTGAGAGATGCCAGCAACTCGAGATTCTTCATCTCGAGTTCCAGACAAAATCCAAATACCCACAGAAACAGCACGGGATCCTGGGTGCTCCTCAGTGAGCACGCGGATCCCGTTTTTGAGAACTGATTTTTTAAACTTATTCATTCACTCTTAATTTAATAAAGCTTTACGAGAAAGTTTAATGCGACCTGCACGATCCACTTCGAGCACTTTTACATCAATAAATTCGCCTTCTTTAAGAACATCCGTCACTTGACGAATTCTCTCGTTAGCAATTTCAGAGATGTGTAAAAGACCTTGCGTGTTTGGCAGAATTTCAACAAATGCACCAAACTCAGCAATTTTCACAACGCGACCTTTATAAGTCTTACCAACTTCTGCTTCTGCGCAGATGTCGTTGATCATTTGGATTGCTTTTTTAGTTGCTTCAGGGTCAGCAGAAGCAATGTTGATTGTTCCATCGTCTTGAATCTCAATCTTCACACCTGTAGCTTCTGTGATACCACGAATAGTCTTACCACCAGATCCGATAACTTCACGAATCTTGTCTGGCTTGATCTTGATCGTTTCGATACGAGGAGCATATTCAGAAATCTGACCACGCGGAACTGAGATTACTTTTTCCATTTCATTTAAGATGTGAGTGCGACCTTCTTTAGCTTGCGCCAAAGCTTGTTCCATCACTTCAAAAGAAACAGAGTCAATTTTGATATCCATTTGGAGTGCAGTGATACCTGAATTTGTACCAGCAACTTTAAAGTCCATGTCACCCAAGTGATCTTCATCACCAAGGATATCAGTTAAGACAGCAACATCGTTACCTTCTTTGATCAATCCCATGGCAATACCAGCAACATTCCCTTTGATTTGAACACCAGCATCTAAAAGTGCCATTGTTCCAGCACAAACTGTTCCCATTGATGAAGAACCATTAGACTCAAGAACTTCAGCAACAATACGAATTGTATATGGGAATTTTGTATGATCAGGGATAACCGCTTTAAGAGCTCTTTCGGCCAAGTTACCGTGACCAATTTCACGACGACCTTGTCCACCAAAACGTCCCACTTCACCCACTGAGTATGGAGGGAAGTTATAATGCAACAAGAACTTACGTTTTTGCATACCCATTAAAGAGTCTACCATTTGCTCATCATCACCAGTTCCCAAAGTGACTGTGCCTAATACTTGTGTTTCACCACGAGTGAAAAGAGCAGAACCATGAGCTCTTGGCAATAGAGCAACTTCATTGCTGATAGGACGAACTGTCGTCATGTTACGACCATCAATGCGAACTTTATCATTAAGAATCATGCGGCGAGCGCCAACATACTTAACTTCTTCAAGAATATTCTTTAATTCTTTTTCGCGCTGAGCTTTTAAATCTTTATCTGTAATGGGAGTGATCAACTTTTCAACTGCAGTCGTGTACGCAGTTTCAAAAGCAGCATAACGATCTTGTTTGATCTTCATGCGCAAAGCTGCATCGATTAAAGGCTTAACAGTGTCTTCTGCTAACTTTTTAAAATCAGCATCGATAACTGGAGCTTTAAATTCACGTTTAGCTTTTGATCCCATTTTCTCACGCAACTCTTCTTGTGCGTTCAAAAGTGGCATCAATGATTGGTGTCCAAACTTTAATGCTGCCAAAGCGTCAGCTTCAGAAACAAATTTAAGTTCGCCTTCAACCATTAACAAACCATTTTTAGTCCCAGCAACCACGATATCCATGTCAGATTTTTCAATCTGTTGTGGAGTTGGGTTGGCAATGAACTGACCGTCAACACGTGCAACTTGAATTGCTGCCGTTGGACCATGGAAAGGAATATCAGAGATATGTAGAGCTGCTGAAGCTCCTAAGCTTGCTAAAATTTCAACAGGGAAACTTCCGTCTGCAGAAAGAACTGTTGCCACAACTTGTGTTTCGTTGCGGTAGCCTTCAGGAAAAAGAGGACGGATAGGTCTATCAATTAATCGCGCAGTGAGTACAGCCTCAGTTGTTGGCTTACCTTCACGCTTGAAATATCCACCAGGAATTTTACCAGTAGCATAAAATTTTTCGATATATTCTACTGTGAGTGGGAAAAAATCTAAAGTAGAAGCTTTTCTGCTCGATACGGCAGTGACGAGGACCATGTTATTGCCGCAAGTAACGAGAGTGGATCCATCGGCTTGCTTCGCTAGTCTGCCAGACTCGATTGTGATTTGTCGGCCGCCGACAGAAGTGGTTACAGTTGTTTTCATCTATTCTCCTTGTTTTTTTGGTAGGCTTCCAGCCACCAAGCCTCTTTAAGACAACAAGTTCCTTTTAAGTAAAGAGCGCCAAACTCAAAAAGACCTTTTTAAAATACTTGAGGGGGCTCTTGCCCCCTCGTCTATTTTTTTTATTTTACTTACGAATATCAAGGACTTTGATGATTTCTTCGTACTTTTTAAGGTCTTTGCGACGAAGGTAATCAAGAAGTTTTCTTCTTTGATTAACAGCTTTTAACAAACCACGACGACCATGATGGTCTTTCTTGTGGCTAGAAAAGTGACCTGTAAGGTCAATGATACGTGCTGTTAATAAAGCGATTTGCACGCCAGTTGAACCAGTGTCCAAGTCAGAAAGTTTAAATTTCTTAAGAATTTCAGCCTTTTGAGCGCTTGTGACTGCCATTAATGTCTCCTTGTTTAAGTGTTAGCTTCCCAAAAACTTGAGAAGTTCGACCCCCGTTAGCGTCATGGCTGTCGCTAGTAGAGTGCGAGTGAAGGTTGTACCTGTCGAGTCGATTAGGGTCAAGCGAAAAGGCTCCCTTAGTACTGGAAGCCACGTTTAATGACCAAGCCCCGTTTGGGATCAATTCCCACCAAAGCGAGCAATTTCTGCGTGTCTAGGGAGTGGATTTGCACATAGTGATCGATTGCAGGATCAAATTCCACAATCAACCGAGCCCTTAGATCATGAGAAATTTGCCCATTGCGGATCATATTTTCATCATGCCCTTTCACTCGAAGTGTTTTTAAGAAAGGCATCGCTTTTTCCATAGAAACAAAAGCCCTCTCCCCAGCCACAGGGCCACCAACCTCGAGGTCAGCCAGAGCAACTGCCTGCTCCAAGTAATAAGGAGCTGAGTAAAAACGACGAAGGCTGTTCATTGTGGCTGGAACACCTAACTCTTCGCCCAACTTCTGAATCCATGTGCGAATATAAGAACCCTTGCTGCATTTTAGCGAACAGCTCACTTGCGAAGGTTCTATCTTTTGATTTTCTAGCTGCCAAAACTTCATGAGCTTTTTGGGGATAAGCACTTCTTCCCCCTGTCGGGCATACTCATAGAGCTTCTGCCCATCCACTTTAATGGCAGAATATTTTGGCACTTCCCACTCAAATTCCCCCATAAGAGAGTCCATCGCCACACGCAATTGCAGAGAACTCACGGCAACATCTTGTTTAGACAAAATCTGCCCTGTGATATCCAAAGTGTCCGTGGAAACTCCTAATAGAGCACCCAAATGGTAACCCTTATCACCCTCGAGAATGTACTGACTGAGTTTAGTGCCCTCATTGAGCAAACACACCATGAGGCCCGAAGCCATGGGATCTAAGGTTCCCGTGTGGCCAACAGCTTTCGTCTTGTAAACTCGACGCAGTTTTGCAACCACATCATGGGAAGTCATTCCCGAAGGCTTATCGACCAAAATAAGGCCATGCCAAGGAGTCTCTGCAACCATTTTTTTTGCCTGCTATTCTTCTGAAGGAGGTGTGTCTTTTTTGATCTGCTTAAGAAGCTCATTGATTCGCATCATATGCTCCGGCCCCTCGTCCAAAAAGAACTCTAGTACCGGAGTGTAACGAATCGCTAATTTTTTTGCGATTGCACTCTGCACATCCTTGCGATGTTTATTCAGCAACTCAATCGCTTCACTCTTGTCTTGATCAGATCCATAAATATTAATAAAAACTCGCGCCAATCTAAGATCTGGCGGCATTTGCACGCGAGAAACAGTCACTAAACCTGGCAATGGAAAACGAAAGCCCGAGATCAAGTACTGAGCGACAACACTCTGTACTTCCTTCTCAACTTTAGTAACTCGTCTTCCATCCCCTGTGTTTTTCACAACAATTCCTCTTTAAGCGTTAGCTTCCGGAGAAGCTGACAATTCGCGAGCAACTTCTTTTTTAATGAAAGCTTCCATCACATCGCCAACTTTAACGTCGTTATAGTTTTCGATACCGATACCGCACTCGTAGCCAGTAGCCACTTCTTTGGCATCATCTTTAAAGCGCTTGAGTGAACCGATTTTTCCTTCGTAAACAATTTTTCCTTCGCGGATAAGGCGAATAGAGTTGTTACGCTGTACTTTTCCATCGACCACAAAACATCCTGCGATCGTACCGATCTTTGGAACGTTGAAGGTATTGCGCACTTCTGCACGCCCAATAACTTCTTCGACGATATCTGGAGTTAAGAGACCAGAGAGAGCTTTCTTCATATCATCGATCAATTCGTAAACGATAGAATAAGTACGGATATCTACACCCAATTGTTTTGCTTTAGACTGAGCACCCAAATCTGGACGCACGTTAAAACCAAGCACAATCCCTTTAGCTGTATGAGCAAGGAGAACATCTGACTCACTAATCCCACCAACAGCAGTGTGAATCACACGGGCTTTCACTTCTGAAGTCGAAAGTTTTGCAATCATCCCCTGAACAGCTTCTAAAGAACCGTGCACATCGGCCTTAAGCACGATAGCCAATTCCTTAACATCGCCGGCTTTAACTTTAGAGAAGATTTCATCAAGAGAAAGCTTCTGCGAAGGAGTCGTCGCTGCGGCCAAAGCTGCCTGCTTACGGATCTCAGAGATCTTTTCTGCAGCGGCTTCGTCTTTAACGATATCAAACTTATCCCCAGCTGCAGGAGTCTCATCGAGCCCAAGAACTTCAACTGGGAACCCAGGACCTACTTCTTGCACTCTCTCACCACGATCGTTCATCAAAGAGCGAACGCGTCCTTTTGTTGTTCCTACAACAATTGACTGACCCACTTTGACTGAACCATCTTTTACTAACAGAGTTGCAACAGGCCCTTTGCCTTTTTCAAGTTTGGCTTCAATCACAATACCAGTACCAGAACGTGCTGGGTTGGCTTTGAGATCCTGCATTTCTGCAACCAAACGAATATTTTCAAGTAATTCTTTAATACCTGTACGCTTCAGAGCAGAAACTTCTGCAAAGATCGTGTTTCCACCCCACTCTTCAGGCACAATTTCCATTTCAGTTAATTGCTGCTTAATACGATCAGGATTTGCTCCTGGTTTATCAATTTTATTAACTGCAACTATGAGAGGAACACCAGCGGCTTTCGCGTGGCTAATCGCCTCTTGTGTTTGCGGCATCATTCCATCATCGGCAGCAACAACAATAACAGCCACGTCAGTTGCATTAGCTCCACGCGCACGCATCGCTGTAAAAGCTTCGTGACCGGGAGTATCCAAGAAAGTCACATAAGCACCATCGTCAAGTCTTACAGAGTAAGCTCCGATGTGCTGAGTGATACCACCTGCTTCGCCGGCTGCAACGTTAGCATTGCGAATAGCATCTAAGAGAGATGTTTTACCATGATCGACGTGACCCATGATTGTCACAACTGGTGGACGAGAAACACGCTCAGCGTTTAAATCTCCAAATGCAACCTCATCCGCAACTTCATCCGCTGTCTTAAATACGTTTTGCGCTTCCCAACCAAACTCAGGCACAATTAAAGCCCAAGTATCAAAATCTAAGTCCGTATTCATGTTAGCCATCACACCATTTTTCATGAGTGCTTTGATCAACTGAGGAGCTTTCAATCCCATATCCATCGCTGCATCAGAAACTTTCATGGTGTTGTTCACTTTTAAAACACGCTTATGAGCAGCCGGAGTTGTCATCTGCGTTTTAAGAGCGGCTCTATCAAGTAGAGACTTTTTCTTTTTAGGTTGAAACACCATTTCTCGTTTTCTGAATTCAACAGCGTTAAATTCTTCTAATTCCTCTTGTTCACGGCCTGTACCGCCAGCAGCACCTGCGCCACTACCAAGTTTTTTTGCTTTACGTTCAAAATCTTTTTTACGGTTATCTTCTTCACTACCAAGAACTGGAGGCATTACTGGAGCTGCTGCGGCAACAAAGCCTGCACGCAAGTTACCACGGCTAGGTCCTCCAGATGGACGATTAAATCCTCCACCTGTACCACCACCAGCGCCACCGCCACCAAAACTTGGACGAGCTGGACGATCTCCGCCACCACCGCCAAAACCTTGACGTGCCGGACGATCTCCGCCGCCTTCTTGTCTCTCACCGCGACCAGGATTTGAAACACGAGATAAATCCATGCGACCGATAATATTACGGCGAGGAGCTGAGGCTGGAGTTGAAGAACTCGCCACACCCGATCCACCTACAGTCACTTCTTTTTTACGAGCAACCACTGGAGCCGCTGGCATTGGTGCCGGCGCTGATTCTACCACTGGTGCCTCTTCTTTAGGTTGTACTTTTTTAGGAGCTTCTTCGATTGGTGCAGCCACTGGTGCAGCTACAACTTTGACGACAGCTTCCTCTTTATGTTCTACTACTGGAGCTACTTCAGGAGCTGGAGCTGTTTCAACAACCTCAGCTTTAGGGCGAGAAATAACTTTTGCTGCCTTGGGTGCTGCGACCTCTGCTGCTGGAACTTCTGACTCTTTCGTTTTACGACGAACAACAGTCGGCTTAGCGGCACCCGTTGATGCTTCAGATTCTGGTGCTGCTACAGTTGCGTTTGCCGGCAAGGCTGCTGGCGCTGGCTTCTTAGCGGCTGTCTTACGAGTCGCTGCTTTTTTGGGCTTTGCTTCTTCAGCAGCTGGCGCATCTCCGCCGGCTAGCTTTGCTTTGATTTGCGCTAAAACTTCTGGCTGCAGTTCAGCCATATGGCTTTTAACTGGTAATTGCCACTCACGGATTTTATCCATAAGCGCCAAGGGTGTCATGCCAACTTCTTTAGCGAACTCAAAAACTTTTGGATTACTCACTCAGTCTCCCTTTAACTTTCTACCTAAAGTGCTGTTTCAAAAAGCGACTATTCGCCTTCTTCTTCAGCCGCTCCTAATTTTTGCAACTCAGCTTTGAGTCGCTGATCTGCTTGTTCTTTTGCAGATTGTGCCGATTGTTTATCTTTATTAACAGAAGGAGCTGTTGGCACAGGAATACCCTCTGTTTCATATTTAGCAACTAAGCTCTTCGCTTCGTTGATTAACTTCTCAGCTTTATCTGGATCATCATAACCAGGAATGCTCATGATATCTTCTACTGATGCCGAAGCTACAGATTGGAAAGAACCAAAACCAGATTGGAAAATATTCTGAGCCATAGTTTCATTCATTCCAGGAATTAACATTAAATTAAAGATGGACTCTGCAGTACGAGATGCTGCTGATGATTCAGAGATAATATCTAATTTCCAACCAGTTAGCTTTGCTGCCAATCTGACGTTCTGACCTCTCTTACCAATAGCAAGACTTAATTGAGAATCAGGAACAACGATTTCCATTTCACGATTAGTCTCATCTAAGAAGACGCGAGAAATTTCTGCTGGTGCTAAAGCATTACAAGCAAAGCGAGTCACGTCTTCATCCCAAGGAACGATATCGATCTTTTCGCCTTTAAGTTCTTGAACGATAGTTTGCACGCGAGAACCCTTCATGCCCACACAAGCACCTACTGGATCAACTGCGTTGTCCTTAGAGCGCACGGCAATTTTGGCTCTTTGCCCGGGTTCACGAGCTGCTGCCATAATTTCGACAACCCCGTCATAGATCTCTGGAACTTCCATTTCGAATAATTTCATCAAATAACGCTCATCTGCACGTGACATGATGATCTGAGGACCACGAGTTGTTTGACGAACTTCAGAAATAAAACCTTGAATACGATCACCTGGCTTGTAAGTTTCGCCTGGAATTTGTTCGCGCGGAGGAATGAACGCCTCTGTACGGCCAAGATCCACTACAATAGCACCTTTTTCTACGCGACGAGCGATCCCTGAAGCGATTTCACCTTTACGCTCTTCAAATTCACCAAAAATGATTGAGCGTTCAGCATCTCTCACTCTTTGCATAATGATTTGTTTTGCAGTTTGCGCAGCAATACGGCCCAAATCAGTGGCTTCAAGCTTGATACCAATAGAGTCGCCATCTTGAACATTTGGATCTAATTTAATTGCTTCGTCGTATGGGATTTCAACTTCTTCATCAATGAACTTTTCGCGAGGAACTACTTCTTTGAATTCAAAAAGTTCAACTTCGCCAGTCTCATCATTATAAGTAGCTTCGATTTCACGGTAAGTTCCGTATTTTTTACGAGCCGCTACAAGCATCCCTTGTGTGATAGCTTCCACCACAACGTTTTTATCGATGCCTTTGTCTTTACCGACTTGTTCAATAACTTTTGCCAATTCTGAAAACATAATTTCAGCCATATGGACCTCTTTGCTTGGGTTTACTTTTTCTGACCTTTAACAATTTCAAATACTAACTTCGCTTTATCAATTTCTTGGTAAGGGATGCGAATTTCACACTCTTTTGGCTTAAAGAGAATTCCCTCGCCATCGGCAGCCTCAAGAACAGTCTCAACTGTTTTTGCCGCTTTCCATTTTTTGTCCTCAACTCCCATAGCCTCTAGCGGCTTGCGTGTTTTGACATAAATCTTTTTGCCAATCACTTTTTCAAAGTGCCATGGCTTTTTCAATTCACGGTCCAACCCAGGGGTTGAAACCTCTAAATTGTAACTCTCGCCAGGAACGATTTTATCTAATTCGGGGTGTTCATTAAGAGATGTTGCCACATGTGAGCACTCATCGATTCCTGCGCCTTGCTCAGAATCAATGAACACTCGAAGAGTGCGTCCTTTTCCGAGACCTACAAACTCAATGTCATACAAATAGCAACCATGCTGCTGGCAAACATTTGCCACCAACTGCTCTACTTGTTGCAACCAAGCTTCAGACACGACTACTCCTTGCCCCCAATTTTGAGCTCTCGTTCAAAAACCGCAATTTCAGAAGAAAAGGCAGACCCAGAGGGGGCGAAACAAAAAAAATGGGCCTGATAGGCCCGTGAGAACACTTAATAGATAACAAAAAAGTAAAATAGAGGCAAGGGTTTAAGTGACTTTCTCACTTTGCCAAGACATGAGAATTGCCGCGGCCCCATCTCGGTAATAGCGGGGCCTTTCGCCAACGACTTTAAAGCCTAATTTTAAATAAAGATTCCGAGCAGATAGGTTCTTTTCGTGAACTTCTAATAAAACTTCATCTCCAATGGTCACGCGAGATAGAAATTGCCTTAAAAGTTCCGCCATAATCCCCTTCTGACGATGGTCTGGATGCGTTACCAAACTGATGATTTCGAACTGGGGCAAAAAACGCCGGTAAAGAATAAGGGCTAAAACCTCTTTTTGATCCTCAGACAGAGCAGCAAACGCATGGTGCGTCTGGAATTCTGCCACCATCAACTCGGGGGGCCAAAAAAAAGCTGCTGTTACTTGGCCTCGAGACTCTAAATCTTTGGCAAAAGACCAAACTTTTAAATACTCATTCAAATCCAAGTCGCGACAGGGGAGGCTCATTTTTCGTCCAGCAAAAAGTTCTGCACTTTGTATTTACGCTTCAGCAATTCAAACCAACTCTTGAGGCGCTCGTTGAGCTGCTGCTGACTCAGATAACTTTTAATATTAGGCTTTAGAACTTCAAACCCTGCCCCCGAAAATCTTTTGGGGTTGGCTTCGTAAAATGTTTTGGCTTCTTCATCAGAAATAGCACTCGTAAATGAGTTGGTTTTAAACTGGATAAAATTCCGTGCTACGAGTTTACGCTGTAATAATTTTCGTAACTCTTCTTCTTGAAAGCGCTGCTCTCGTAACAAAGCCTGCAAACTGCTTTTCTTCTCAATATCTTTAAGAAGAGACTCAATCTCCTCTGGCGTAACTTGGCCGACACTAAAATTCTCGGCTTCGAGAGCAACAACCCACTCCAGAAGGACGGCTGTCACTTCTTGTTGATTGGAATTTTCAGAAATACTTTTGTTTTCGTTTTTTAGGATCTTTTCTACAGCCTGAGAAACTTTAACCTCACGCGAAGTGACAACTCGCTCACCCACTCGCCCCACCGACTCATTGACAACGGCTGACCATCCAAGACTTAAAAATAATAACAGATTAATCATAGAAGAAGCTTAACAAAGGCCTGTGATTTTGTCTCAATAAAAAAAGTCTGGTGACCCCACCCCGACTCGAACGGGGATCAATCGTTTAGGAAACGAACGCTCTATCCTGTTGAGCTATGGGGTCTCGAGGACATCCAAGACGCTTAAAGGAGTGATCTTTAATGGCGAAGAGTTTGAAGGAAAGTTTGTCTTCAGTACATTCTTATCCCCTTCAAATACAAGCACACCAAATTTTGAGTAGTGAGTCAAACGCTGCGCCCATCTCGCTTTATCCATTTTTTCGTCAGCCAAAATCCAAGTAATGGTTTGTATTGGATTATGCCGAGAGCGAACGCTCAACACAAAAGAATTGCCCTCGCGGCGATAATTATAGCCTTGAACTGAGATTTTATCTTTATCGATATAAAAATCCGCACCTTTTAAATGAAACTTCATTAAATCTTCAAAAATGGAAGCTGAACCCAATAACAAAATATTTCCAGTTTTGGGCAAAGTAAAATTCCCCTGCACGGCCTGAACATCCATGTTGAGTGAAAAATGCTTTTTCCAATGATCCGCAAGAGCCAAAAGACTTTGTTGGTCCTCAGTGTAGAATGTTGTCACGGCTTCTGAAGTGTAGAGTTGGGACAACGAAACAGGTCGTTCCTCAGCATACAACAAGCGGAAAACATCAAATTCTGGATCCACTTCGATGGCTACGGGACGCTGAGTGTGCGTGAAAGTAAAAGTCTGTTCCGCTAATTGCAGTCTCACTTTTTGCAGCACTCGAGCCCCATTCTCAAGGGTCCAACGCACTGGTATTTCTAAATCATAAAGTTCGGCTTGGCTTTGGCGAAGAGCAAAGCTCACGGAATATCCACCATCGGCCCAACGAAAAGTGTTCGCACTCTTAAGTTCAATTTTGGGGGCCCCTTTGCGTTCGACCCATTGTTTAAAGAAGCCGCTAAGATCTTTTTTAGTGATATCTTCAAAGGCCTTTTGCAGTTCTGCATATGAGACTCTTTTAAAGATGTTATCCGTATAAAACTTCTGAATGGCTTCGTTAAATTTAGCTTCGCCATGAGCTTTTTTTAACATATGAAACAGCATCATCGCTTTGCCGTAACCAACAGCTTGTGAGGCCTGATTGTGTCGGCCCTTAAACTCATTTAGTGGAAAGTCATCAGTACCTTTAACAAAATCTGAATAAGCCATTAATTGGCTCAGTCGGTATTCAGCTCCTAATTTTTGCTCTTCCTGCTGCCAGTGATCTGCTAAATAAGTTGTTAAACCTTCAGCCCAATTCCCTTTGCTGTAGTCGACATAAACTGAATTGCCCCACCAGTTATGTAGCAATTCATGGGGCAAGGAGCTCGTCAAAATAAAGGGCAGTTTGACAACTGTCGGTCCCAATAATGTAAAGGCAGGCATTCCATAACCTGTTTCCCAAAAGTTTTCGACCACAGTGAAGTGGCGGTAGGGATAACCACCAATAGTTTTTTGAAAGTGAGCCATATAATCTGGCAACAACGCCAAATAGTTTTGTGCGAGATCGCGATTTTCTTGACGAAGAAAAACACGATATTGCAGACCTCGCTTGTCTTCAGTTGTGTATTCAAAAAACTTCCCAGCAATCAAATAGAGATCCTCTTGAGGTTGCATTTCTTTAAAAACCACAACGAGTTCATTGTTTTTCTTCATCTGAGAAGTTTGTTGTCCTTGATTGATAGCACTCCAACCCTGCGGGAGAGAAGCCATTAAATCAAAAGTATAAAGAGTATCAAAAAAGAATGGATACCAATAAGTGCTCCCCATGAGCACAGCACCATCACTACTCACAAATCCTGCAGAATCACCGTCAGTAAAATCATCGAAGAGAATACCACTATATACCAAACTCAGTTTGTTATTGGTGGAGCTCAACTCCACTCCCCACTGATTGTAGGCTTCGTCAGATTTGCTTGACTGAATAAGATTCACCTTATCATCCAAAGAAAAACTTAGAAGTTTAAGATTCTTATTTAACAAAAAAGTTGTTTTACGTGGAGCTTGCGAAGGAAAAGTTAAGGTCACCTCGACTTGCACCATTTTTAAACTTGGTGAAAGTTGAAGTTTTAGATCTTGGTGAATCACTTGCCCAAAAGAGTTTTTGGTAAACAAAAGAATCAAAAGGACACTGGCAATCAACATCAGCTGCTTCATAGCTTGAGCAGAATAATTCATGGATCCCCCACAAGGATTTTGGGGAGAAAACTACAGTTGTTTTAAGTAAGCGTCAAAGTCTGTGAAGAGATTATGAATTTTTAACCATTTTTCTGAGGGAGGAGCGACAAAGCTCATCTTCTCGCTTGTACGAGGATGAGGAAAACTCAACTCTTGGGATCTCAGGCAAAGCCCTGGAATCCCTAGGGTTTCCCTAAAAAAACGGTTGTGATGTGAATCTCCGTGGGCCCCATCGCCAATCACCGGATGAGAAATGCGATTAAGATGGCGCCGTATTTGATGGAAGCGACCCGAGTGAAGCTCGGCCTCGAGCCAAGAGTACTGAGCCGTTTTAAACTTTTTACCCACAGCATAGGGCAGTTCAATTTGTCGTAATCGCTTGAAGTGAGTCTTACAAGGAAGCATTTCTTGTGAACTATCAGAAAGAAGGGGGATCTCGACGGTGAATTCTGGTTCTGAAAAGTGTCCTCTGGCAATGACCCAGTACTTTTTTGCGACCTTTTCGCTCCACTGTTGAGATAAAGCGCCCGCAGCTTCTGAAGAAAAGGCATAGACTAGGAGACCCGAAGTTGCCACATCTAAACGGTGCACAGGGTAAATATATTTTTTAAAGTGATCGCGAAGGCGATAAAGAAGAATTTTCTCGCGTGGAACAGGATAAGCATCCTGTTGTTCCGGCGGATGCACATGGTACCCTGGTGGTTTATCGATAACAACAATATCATCGTCTACGTGAATGATGTTATTGAGTTTAGCCAAGGCACCCTTTCTGACCTATAAACTACTTTGTTGGATCCGCAGGACTCTCAGGAACACTCTCCTCTGGAGGAGGAGTGAGTTTGCGATAACACTGGTATTTTAAAACGACCGTGCTACCTTCAGCCACTGGTTGCCCAAAAATTACTTTTTGACCATCGAGTTTAAAGTTCGTTTCGTTTTTACCATTGATCGCTACTTTTACAACTCCCTTGTGCGGCACACACTCCAAATCTACAGATTTTAAAGTGTTAGCGATACGCTCTTTGATCAACCTAAGATTTTGCGAATAATCGCTATCACAGATACTGCCAACTCCACCGCCCGTTAAAACTGACAACTCTGCATAGCGGTCTCCAGAGTATGCAGCTGCCTCGACGCTTTGCTTTTCTTCGCACAAAGTATCTCCGGGTTTAATAATGATCGAGTTGAACGTAAATTGCACATTTCCTAAGCGAGAACGAATGCTGGCAAGACGTCCCTCAGGAAGTTCCTCTTTAGTGAGAGGGCGGTAATTTCTAAAATCATCTTCTGATTTTAAGCGCGAGGGAATTCCACCAACTGATGCTTCATCTTCATCCGAAATCAAGAGCACTGCCACATTGGCGCCACGTCGGTAGCACTCTGGGTTTCTTTGCATGTGTTCAAATGTCGCGCGAATTCCACGTTCATCTGTAGAGTTACCACCACCAATGGGGATTGCATCAATGGTACGTTTAAAGATGGCATCCAATGAAGCCTCTCCGCGCTTGAGGATTTTTTTGGAAGTACCAGATGGTAGCTGCCAAGCCACTCCCTTACCGAATTCAATTCCAGCAAAGCTGAGATAGCCTTGTGTCGTTGTCAAACACATCTGCCATTGCAAACCACTCGCATCTAATAGGTTAGTAAAATTATTTAAGCGGCTCGCCAACTTTAAAAGATCAGGTTTCATGGAGCTCGAGTCATCGAGTACCAGCAACAAATCCAAATTGGGATTGTCTTTGTTGGGCTCCACTGTCACCGTGTTCACCTTGTTGGTGATTTCCTCTGTAGGCACAGTCTGCTTTTTCACTGGCTCCGGAGCAAATTTTAATTGATTACAGGCTAAGACATTTGTGAGCGCAAACGCGAGTAACACCGTCTTGGTTGTTTGAGATAGTTTAGTTACTGACTTTGACATTCTAACACTCCTGCATTCATTGCATCTGTGGGCGTAAAAAAACGCTCGTTCACAAAACACTCAACGGCATATTTTGCATAAGTATTTAGAAGAATTTGTATTTAACGAAAAACGTCAAACTGGTGAACAGGCTTTCAGTCGAGTCCTGGAGCTAATTGCGTATA
>JBKHVM010000044.1:0-21397 GCA_046570065.1 Bdellovibrionia bacterium | reverse complement strand
CGTTAAGGGCGATGCTGGTTAACTCATGGATGAGTGCGTCCCAGCCGCAGAGGGCTTCATGCGCGCAGCTCTCTGCAAAAGATTTTCTTAAAAATGGCGAACGCATCACGCTTGTCGGATGTCCCAGTCAGAGAGGGCTTGTCCTCGCGGGGCTTCGCAAACCAGTTGTTCTGTTGATTATTGGCGATGGCGGCTTAATCTCTTGGGGGAGTGTGTGTATAAAAGTAAGAGTTTGGGGTGTGGTAGCAGGAGTATTCCTTTCCAAAAGAGGGCCTGTGGAGCGGAGGGCTCGCGCTACTTCTGAATGGAGCCTTAGGGGAGGTTTGGGCTCAGAGCAAGCTAGAGTCTTGTACGATGTAGTTTTTGTTATTGGCAGAGAGATAGGGTTAGGTTTTTGGGTTTTGATTTGTCTAGGCTGGTTAATGTCACTTGCAGTTGTGCTTTAGTGAGGTCCGCTGGGATCATTGAGAGTTCTATGGTGCCCTCATTCTTTTTTATGTCTGAGGTTAGGTTGAGTTGTTCGTTGAATTTTAAGTAAATGTTTAAATCATAGACTGGGTATGATTTTGTGAATTGGTTTTTGCTGAGTTTGGTTCTATTCTTTTCGATGGACTTGGGATCGATATTAAAACAATACGGGATAAAACTATATTTTGCGATGAGGCCATCGGCTTTTTCTGTGGGAGTCGTTGTCTTGTCTTTTAAAGACCAGCGGATAAGTTTGCCTGACTTCTGATAAAGTTCATTCTCTGTTGAAATTGCTTCTTTTTTGAGTTGCTCTTCTAGTCTTTTAAAAATCACTGACTCAATTTCTTTGTATTTTTTTGCAGCTTCTTCGTCATTAAAAGTTCCACGACAAGAGTCGGGCGTCCTCAAACAACGGATGTGAGTGGCAAAAGCAGCTTCTCCAGAAAGATGTGCTAAGTAAGGTATATTATCCTTGATATTTAAAGTGGATCTTGAATTTATTACGGCAACAACTTCGTTGTTTTCGTTTAAAACTGGAGATCCTGAATTTCCAGGAATCACTTTGCATGGATAAAAAGCAAACACTGCGCTTTGTGGGTTGTCGAAGTAAGGATTCAACATTGATTTTTGTACAGCCTGGCATTCCACTTTTTCTACTTGCGGTGGAATCTCGGCAGAAGTTGTTGGATTGATTTTAAAAATAGTAGCGTACTCTTTGTGTTTTAACCCCGACGCTGGAGCAAGTCGCAAAGGATTTATATTTACGGGTTGGTTGAGTCTTAATAACGCCGTATCTGGTGAGAGTACTGCTTCCATTTTAGCACTGGCTTTTTCAACGTAATTGCATTTTCTTTTAATTTGTTCCCCCTGCGGATTTTTAAGAAAAACCACATCGATTTGGGAACAGTCAGAACCTGCTCGTTGTAAATGAGGCGGAAGGCAGTGCAGATTCGTCGCGACCAAATCATTGTCGATGAGAAAGGCAGTGCAAACAGAGTTATTCCCCTGCAATTGAGCCAGAGCTGGCGGGCAGTTTAAGTGGGTTTCGCAGGTGGGATGCATAGCGAAGGCCCATTGGAATAGGAACTGTCCCCAAAACACAATCATTCAGCCTCCCTCTCTTTAGGATACCTATCGGGGTTTTTGCACGTACAGTTTAAAGTTCGCGGCGCATCAAATTATTTAACCAGACCTCTACAAAGGTGCATAAACGCTGATCTTTTGTTAATTTAGCAGACTATGACAACACACCAAAACAGCTCAAAATTAGACAGTAAAGCTCTTTATGAACCAGTAAAGCCAGACGTGCAAATCCCAGCACTCGAAGAAAAGATTCTGCAATTTTGGGAGCAAAAAAACATATTTCAAAAGTCATTAGATCCTGCAGGTAAAAAAACCTACAGCTTTTATGATGGTCCTCCCTTTGCCACAGGTTTACCTCACTACGGGCATATTTTGGCTGGAGTTCTAAAAGATGTGGTTCCTCGTTACTGGACAATGAAGGGATATGTTGTTCCTCGACGTTTTGGTTGGGACTGTCATGGACTGCCAGTTGAATATGAAATCAACAAAGCTCATAAAATTGAGAGCAGCAAAGATGTTCTTAAAATGGGTGTGGCAAATTATAACAATGCTTGTCGCTCCATCGTGAAAAGATATTCAGAAGAGTGGAAAACCACTGTGAAGCGCGTAGGTCGATGGGTGGATATGGACAATCCTTATTTCACCATGGATGTGAGTTTCATGCAAAGCGTGTGGTGGGTGTTTAAGCAGCTTTTCGATAAGGGGCTTATTTATGAAGGCCACAAAGTGGTTCCATACTCTGTGGGCATCTCAACTCCGCTTTCAAATTTTGAAGCCAATCTAAATTACAAAATGGTGCAAGATCCTGCGCTGACAGTTTCGTTCCCGATCATCGGCAAAGAAGAAACATCATTTTTAGCATGGACGACAACTCCTTGGACGTTGCCATCAAACTTGGCATTAGCTGTGGGCGAGACCATTGACTATGTTAAAGTAAAAGAACTGAGCTCTGGGAAATTCTATATTTTAGCAGAAGCTCTTTTGGGAAGTGTCTTTAAAGATCCTAAGAAAGATATTGAAATCTTAGAGAAAAAAACTGGTGCCCAGTTGGTAGGATTAAAATATCAACCACTCTTTTCTTATTTTGCGGACTGCGCACAAAAAGGAGCTTTCAGAGTTATTGCTTCTGATCACGTCACAACTGAAAGTGGTACTGGGATCGTGCACATGGCCCCAGCCTTTGGTGAAGAGGATTATTTTGCCTGCCAAAAAGCGCAGATTCCTTTGGTGAACCCTATTGATGATGATGGGATGTTCACAGCAGACGTTCCTGATCATCAGGGGAAGCGTGTTAAAGACGCGGATAAAGATATTATTGCTGACCTTAAAAAAGCAGGTCGAGTCTTTAAGCATGATACAATTCAACATAGTTATCCTTACTGTTATCGCTCAGATACACCGCTAATTTACAAAGCAGTTTCAAGCTGGTTTGTGGCTGTAGAAAAAATTAAAGAAGATCTCGTTCGTAACAATAAAACTACAAACTGGGTACCAGACCATTTGCGTGATGGTCGTTTTGGAAACTGGTTAGAAAACGCTCGCGACTGGGCTATCTCTCGTAATCGTTTCTGGGGGACACCACTTCCTCTTTGGAAAAATGCAGAAGGTGAGATCATCTGTATAGGTTCTAAAGAAGAGTTAGAGAAGCTCTCTGGTAAAAAAATTAACGACCTTCACATCGATATTGTGGATGATATCGAGATTCCATCGCCAACAGGTAAATCACCACTAAAGCGTACGGGTGGAGTTTTAGATTGCTGGTTTGAGTCTGGTTCTATGCCTTACGCCCAATGGGGCTATCCTATTACCAACGAAGAAGAGTTTAAAAAAGCTTTCCCTGCAGAGTTTATTGCTGAAGGTTTAGATCAAACTCGTGGTTGGTTCTACACTTTGATGGTGATCGGAACAGCACTTTATAATCAGGCACCGTTTAAAAATGTTATCGTCAATGGTCTGGTTCTCGCCGAAGACGGAAGAAAAATGTCAAAGAGTCTTCGTAACTATCCAGATCCTATGGAAGTTTTAAACAAACACGGCGCCGATGCTCTTCGTTTGTATTTGATTGATTCTCCTGTTGTAAAAGCACAAGAGTTAAAGTTCTCTGAGAAGGGTGTCTTTGATGTGGTGAGAAAGATTCTACTTCGCTGGTGGAACTCTTATTCTTTCTATGTGAACTATGCCAACATTGATCAGTTTGTACCAAAAGGGGATGCTCATCAGAGTCCAAACCTTCTAGATCAATGGGTTCTGTCACGCTTGCATCACTTGATCATCAATACACAAAAAGAGATGGATGCTTACCGTCTCTACAATGTGGTTCCGCAGCTGTTACAGTTTATTGAAGATCTCACCAATACTTACATCCGCTTCAATCGAGGTCTTTTCTGGCAAGAAGAGATGCCCGCGACGAAGCGTTATGCTTATGAGACTCTTTACGAAGTGCTCATGACTCTATCGCGCTTGATGGCGCCTTTTGCTCCATTTATGGCAGAAGCTGTGTTTTTAAATCTCGCTACGGTAAAAAAAGGTGCTAAAGAAAGTGTGCATCTAGAGGATTTCCCAGTAGCGAATGAAAAATTACTTCGCCCAGACCTTGAAGAAGCTGTAAAAGCTATGGATGTCTTGGTTGCTCTTGGACGAAATCATCGCGAAAAAATCCAAGTTAAAGCTAAGATTCCACTTAAAGAAATCAAGATCATTCACCGCAGTGCTAAAGTACTGGAGACACTTAAACAGTTCGAACCCTATTTTGTGGATGAGTTAAATTTTAGAGTTGTTAAGTACGATGCTAATGAAGATCACTATGTACAAGTAACAGCTAAAGCAAACTTTCCAGTTCTAGGTAAACGTCTTGGACCCAAGATGAAAGCTGTTGGTGGAGCTATTCAAGGACTTTCTTTAGAGCAGATTCTAAAGCTTGAAAAAGGCGAAGCTTTAATGCTTGAGGGAGAAGAAATTACTTTAGCAGATGTTGAAATTCGTCGTGCAGCTAAGGGTGATAATAAAAATCTTTCGGTGGATCAGATTGTCAGTATCGAAGTCGATCCTACTGTCACTCCAGAGCAGGAGCAAGAAGGTCTAGCTCGCGAAGTGATGAGAAAGATTCAGGCAGC
Organism: Bdellovibrionia bacterium; assembly: GCA_046570065.1. GTDB lineage: Bacteria > Bdellovibrionota > Bdellovibrionia > Bdellovibrionales > Bdellovibrionaceae > JBKHVM01. Next base: position 16,733 of record JBKHVM010000044.1, on the reverse strand, counting down.
TCGTAAGAGTGCTGACTTTAGATTGGATGATAAAATTCGCTTAGAGTTAGCCTGTGATGGCGAACTAGCTGCCGCTATTAAAGCTCACGAAGAGAGAGTGCAATCTGAAACACTTACCAAAGAGTTTGCCTTAAAAGGTTTTGCTCAAGAGGTTAGTGGCGATCATGTTGAAGTTGTTGATATCGATGGAGCCCAAATTAAAATTGGTGTGAAAGCGTTACCGCGAGTTTAAATAGAGCTCGCGACAGGTACCTCTTTTTGTTGGAACCAAAGAAAGAATGATCCATGTCGAACTTTGAATTTAAACCCATTGGCTATTTACAATCGCCATTTAAAGACAAGTTCGGCATTCCTCGCCAGTCGGGTATGGCTCCCAAAGCAAGGGGAGTGATCAAGCTAGTAGATGACCCCGACATCAAAACAGCTCTGCGAACTCTGGAGGAGTTTTCCCACATTTGGGTGATATTTGTGTTTCATAATCATGGTGGCAAAAACTGGAAACCCAGTATTCGGCCTCCACGTTTTGGGGGGAGTAAAAAAGTTGGAGTCTTATCTTCACGCTCACCTCATCGTCCTAATCCTATAGGTATTTCAGCTCTCAAGTTAGAATCTCTCAATATAGAGGCTTTAGGGGGCCCTGAACTGGTTGTCAGTGGCATAGACTTGTTAGATGAAACTCCTATCTTGGATATTAAACCCTATTTGCCATATTCAGATTCTATTCCAGAGGCTCACGGCGGTTGGGCTCATGATCCCATACCTACTTATGAAGTAGAGTTTAGTGAGAAAGCTTTAGAAAGTATGCAACAGATTGTGGAAAATGGTTTGCCACATTTTAGAGATTTTATTTTAGACATTATTGAGCTAGATCCTCGACCTGCATTTCAAAAAAGACAGTTGCCTGTGAATGATCCTAAAACTTGGGGCACACAATATGGATTTGATCTTGAGGGTTTCGAAATCAAGTACATGATTGATCAGGGGAGATTTATCGTGACTGAGATCTTAAAGCTGTAATCACTTCCAGCCTTTGGTGATGCCATCTACACTTTGGCGAGAGCATTTAAATCTGGTTTCTTTAAATCCCCGCAAAGATTCATTCTTTAGAGAGCCTTGTTCAAAGACTCGACGACGCCAGCGTTCAAAAGCTTTGCGTTCAAGTTGAGTGCGCATAAAACGAACAAAATCATTAGGAGAGAGCCCAAACTGCTCTTGAATTGCATCAAATGTCGAACGATCTTCCCAGCCCATGCGAACAAGGCGGTCTTTTTCTTCTGCTGTGAATTGCTCAAATCTCTCTTTTAACTTTTTAGAAACACCCATGAACCTGATATTAAACCAAATTTCCTGACCACGAGACTATGAAGAGGTCCTTTTTGTAGTTTTACATAATAATTGCCTTAAAAAGATCATATCTATTTGTAGTAACTTCAAAAGTGTTAATATGAGGTTATGAACAAAGAGACTAAAATTTGCAGCAGCTGCGGGCGCTCCTTTGAAAAACGAAAAAAGTGGGAAAAAAACTGGGAGCAAATCAAGTACTGCAGCGATGAGTGTCGCCGCAACAAAGATCGTTTTGATTTTCAAAAAGATATTATTCAACTTTTGCAAAAACGGAGTCCATCCAGCTCGATCTGTCCTAGTGAGATTTTGCCCGCAGAAGAAAAACAGAATAAAACGATGATGGAACACGTGCGTAGAAGCGCGAGGTTGTTAGCACACCAAGGGGTCATCGAGATCACGCAACAAGGTAAAGCCGTTAATCCAGATGACTTTAGAGGACCTATTCGCTTGCGTCTGAAATAATTCACTACAAGATAAAGTTCTTTTTAAACTCCGCAAAGTTTTCAATGAAAGGCACATGACCTAAGTTTTTCAGGCGTCGCAACTGAGCCTTAGGCATTGCTCTTTGAGTTTTAGGACCCAGCTGAGGATAAAGTCCCATTTTTTCTTTATTAGCAGCAGGAGCCCAAGCTTTACCGATGGCGGTGCGATCTCTTTCGCCAATAATGAGTTCCACTGGCATTGTTAAGTATTTAAATTCATAAACCACGGGTTCATTAAAAATCATCAAAGCTGTGAGAGCTGAGTTTTTTGCAATCAGAGCACGATCAGGCCCTTGAATCCAACCTATGGCCGGTTGGATAAGAGCTTCGTACTCTGGTTTCCATTCTCCTGCATAATATGCCGTCTGCTGATATTCCCGTACTCTTTTGGGCGAATTGCCTAACTCCTGAATCAGGACTTCGTCGTAGCTCTTAAACGAAGTGAGTGTTTTATAATCTTCTAAACCAATGGGGTTTACTAAATATAATTTTTTGACTTGCTGAGGATACATCAGGGCGTAGCGAGTTGCTAACATTCCCCCCATTGAATGGCCTAACAAGTTAAACTCTTGGGCATTCAGGGACTGTAGAAGTTGATAAGTCATTTCACTGAGTGCCATAAAAGAATAATAAAAAGTTTCTGGCTTTGATGATTTTCCAAAACCAACTTGATCAGGCACAATCACTCGATAATTGTTCTCAAGCAAATGCCGAATAATATCCTTATAATAAAAGCCAGAAAAGTTTTTACCATGAAACAGAACAAAAGTTCCCTTTAAAGGTTTGTCTGTTTGTGGGGTGATATCCATATAGGCCATTTCTAGTGTTTGTCCCTGCCGTAAAATTTTAAAAGTTTTTACGGGATGTGGATATTCAAAGCCAGTTAAACGGGCATCAAACTGTGGCGTGAGAGTTGGTACCGCAGTTTGAGACGTTGAAGATTGACTCTCAGTTTTTTGTTCGGTGTGAGAGCAGGCCACTGCAAAAAAAGTCAAAAATAAGACGATAAATGTATTTTTGAAATTAGAATTTAAAAGCACAAAGCCTCCTACTAAAACGATTGTCGTGAATAACTCACACCCAATTGCATGATTTTTGCCGGATCTAAAGATTTGAGTTTACCACTACAAGAGCCCTCAGGAAAAGTCCCCAGAGTTTGTGGTGTTGAGTAGTGCGTGCACTCACTCAGTAACTGTTGACCTGAAAAAAGCCGAACTCTTGCTACAATAGACTCAGAAATATTCTCACGCTTGAGCCAAACAAATTTGATTTCAGCATTGTCATCACCTTGGGTGTCTGTCTTAAAACTCAAGGTTGAAAACTCTTGTGCAAAAGAAGGCGCCGTAATTTTTCCAGTTACAGAGAGCGATGTTGTGATTCTCTGAGGATCCGTGCAGTTGTTTCCCCGCACATCACATTGGCGAGTCCACAGAGTCAGGAAACCGCTTAATAACAACTCTTCCAGCATTAGATTCTCCTACTTGTTCTTTGGTTTAGCATAAGAAAAATTAAAAACAAGGTAAGCCATGACATGAAAAGAAAGTTACTAACTTTTAAAGCTCACGTGAAGGGTGTTTTACTGAAGGCCACAGTCCTCTAAAACAAAAAAAGCCGGTGAGATCACCTCACCGGCTCTTAAAAAATCAAAAATGTCTAATTAATTGGCGTCAATAAATTCAAAAGATTGACGGGGAGTGATTTCAAAAATCTTTTGAGACAAACCAAAGTCTAAAACTTGCGCTTGACCAGAAGTGATATTCACCAACTGTCCTTGCTCATTGAGGGCAATGATTTGATTTTGTGCTTTTTGCACTCTTACAAAACGACCAGGCAATGTTTTATTGCTGGCACGAATAAAGGCGCGACCGCTGCTGCAGCCTAACTCATAGAGTTCGCCGAGATCAGATTGCACGTAAGTAGAGCTAGCATTTCTGCTGTAGCCATCTAAGTACATCAAACCAGTAGCTTGACCTTTAGGAAAGTTAACAGTTTCAGTGCTTGGTGAGCTTGGGTTGCAAGTGAAAATAACTTTGTCTGCAAAGACACGAGCTGTCCACTGTCCACCAATATGAAGGTCTCTCATCAGAGCTCTTTCGTTAGCAGGTTTAGAGTTGTACTCAACAATCATTTCACCAGCACTTTGCACGATTTCGCCTTCGTTATTTGCAAAAACATAACGAGCTGTCTGATTTTTATCTTCAGGGATAAGGATTGTTTGTTGAGCTCTTTTAACAATCTTACCCAAGTGAGGAGTTTGTCCTAAAGCCTTCACTGCATTTGTATTTAAATCAATGCTATAAAACTGCTTATTATCAGCCATGGCTAAAAGTTCTTCTTTGCGATCTACTTTTACAGGAACTTCAAAAGCTTCGTCAGCATATGTTACTGCAGAATTCATCGCATAAGCTTTTAATGCTGGGTGAATATCCACAGCATATTTTGCTAGCTGCGCGTATGTTTCAACAGAAACTGCATAAGATCCACCTTCAGAGATGCGTGAATCGCAAGCGCCACGGATACCAGCACGAGGTCCTTGACGACAAGTTGTGTGGGGATAGCCATCGATGTGACGAGCTTCATGCATAAACACACTGGCGCGATCTAGAGCTGAGAAGGTCTCAGTGAGCATCATTGGGCACACGTACATCGTGTCTCCAAAACCATAAACAAAAGCGCCCACGCCTTTAGGGCAACTTGCTTGCACGTCGATATCACCAATACGACCGATAAAATAACCATACCAGTCTTTAGCAAAACGGCCTGAGAACAAATCATCTTTACTGCGATCCATGTTCGTCGCAAAAGATGTCTCACGCATAAACATCAAAGCTTGTAATAGATTTGCAGTTTGTGAACCGTCATAGCAGTAATCGTTATTAGCTAAATTACGAAACTGTTTGAAGTGTGATGCAATCTTTTGCATTTCGGCTTTAGGGATACAATCCTTTGCCTGAGCCACACCAGTCATAAGAGAAATAAGAAAAACTAAAATAGAAACTTTCATTAAGAGCCCCCTCTTGGTCTAGATCAGATCAGGAGGGGATAGGGGATTGCAATAAAAAAATTGCACGGATTTAATATTACGAGGAGTGGCAAACTTTTATTGAGAGAGCTCGGCTAACTTCTTTTTGATGTAGTCTCTAATATATGGAGACTGAGACTTTGTTTTGAGTTTTTCAAGCTGTTCTCTGGCATATTTTTGGGTCTTTGCTTTTTCAAAAATAGCATCTACAGCCATGCGTCGAAGAGTCTTTTCTTGCATGCTTAGCACCTCTTCAGGGCTGTGTGTGGGATTCTCAAGAGGATAATTTAAATCATTTTTAAGCACTTCGCTAAGTGCTTGTAAGTTGTGATCGACATTTAGTGATAAAAGGTAGATGCCAAAAATCTTCTCGTTAGCAGGACTTGCTGCTTCTAAAATTCGCGAAGCTAAATAGCCTTGCTCTTCAGCTAAAAGTTGACCACTGCGTGCAGTGAGTTCTGTTTCAATCTTTTGCGGATCGACAGCTGATTTTTCAAGTTCCTGTGCCTCACTCTGAACCCACGAGATAAACTCTGAATTGGCAGGGATTTTTGAGTCTTGCTTGGCTAAAGACTCTGAGGAGCTGTCAGTGATTTCTGACGCGGCAGAATTTCCCTCTTGATTTGTTTTTTCGAGAGAGGACTTTATGGTTTGTTGTACAGTTTTATTTTGAGCTAAAAAATAACCTAAGATCAAACCAAGAACTAAAATAGCTGCAAGAAATACTTTTTTCATGCTGTAGTCGTAATCAGCACCTTTGCTGATGGCAAGAAAAATCAGTGCTCAGACCACACTTCCATGCAGGCATTTTTGTCGACTTTACGTCCTTCTACGGTTGGTTTTACTTGTTTCATTTTAAAGAATTTGCCCATGCCAGAAGTGTAAAAGAAATAAGGCAAATCGTTTGTTCTACGTTTAATAGTTTTAGGAGCCATTACTGTTTCGGCTGCTATTTTTAAAGTTTGCTTCCAAATATCGTGCTCAAATTTTGGTGTTTTAGAGCCATTCCAAAACTTTTCACCGAGTTTGCGAGGCGGGCACATTGCCAAATAAATCGATGGATTTGGTTTTTTACCATGCCTAGGATACCACACTGAAAACTGTGACGGCGAGGTTGCGGTTTTAGCAATAGTCCCTTTGCCGGCTCTATGGCGACCGCGAATAAACTCACCATGGCGAGAACTTGCCTGACTGCGATTATGGATAATTTTGGCTACAGTCATTGGGTAATGCAAACCATGCTTGTAACAGCTTGCCATTTCTCCATACATTGTCCGCGCTAGGGCATCGATATCGATCAAATCTTGGCGGGTGAGTTTACTACCATCAGGTTTAGTGATGTCTGGTACCGGTGCTTTTTCGAGAAGTGGCATCACGTGCTGGTCATAAGGAATAGCTCCGCCAACAGGGGCACCTTTTCTTTCCACAGCACAAGCTCCTACAACATCCCCAATTTTATCTAAATCAGAACCTATACCTTGGTTCGTTGCAGATTCAGCAATAGCACCGAGTTCATCTAGAGGATCTTTTTGGCGTACGTTCGAGTCTTCGCATTTAGGTTTTTTGGGACTGGGTTTTACGTCAGGAAAGAATGGCGGAAGTTTGTCTTTTCGTAAATAAGCCATATCAATCCAGCCAGCACCTTTTTGGCGAATTGTTTTTCCATTCACTTCGCGTTCGTAGTCGTATTCGACTTTGACGTAAGTTTCATCAACCATTTCTTCTTTGTAGTGATTGTAAGTAGGGACGACTCTAGGTTCACTGATAAATTTAAGTTTTGATTTGTTATCTGGCCAAGCAACTGCTTTACAGCTATCGCCATAGGTAATCTTACCAGTCACACAATTGGTCTGCCCAGGAGCGCAGTTGGTAGGTTTATTGGTTTCTTGGCAGGTTTTCCAGTTATGTCCTGGCTGGTTAAAAATCGACACAACTTGATCGTCTTCAATATCTAAATAAGCATCGTAGAGCTGAGCCCACGATAAAGATGGAAATAGCAAAAATAACAAGCCAAACGATAAAAATCGCATAATTCCTTATCGTTAAATCTAGAATCTTCTTAACAATTCAGGGGTTATTTAGAGGCCGACCTAGACCAAACAACAGCCGATCCTCAAGAGAGCACAATCAATTATCGGTGAGTCTATTTTGGGTGTTTTGCGGTTATTAAAAGAGGCTGTTTTAAGGGATAATTTGTTTCTGATAAGTTATATTATGTAACATATAGTGTGTGTCGTTTTGATAGAGTCTCTGTGGTTTCAATATATTGGCTGATTTTATTAGAAGCTAGTATAACAATAAAAAAAGCTTCTGAGAATTCAATTTTCAGAAGCTTCCTTTTATTGTTTGAGATTTTATATATACGCTATTGCTCTATCTTTAAAATTTTACCCCAACATTGAACATAGGATACAATTCAGATTCAATACTGTTGTTGGTTGAAGTATCATCAACCTTTTTGTAGTTAAAAGCTTTATAACTCAATTGTAGACCAAAAAATAAACTGCCGCTACCGCTTGTGGTATAACCAAAATCAAGTCCAAATCCGCTACCATCTTTAACTGTTGCGCCCCCATCAAAGGCAATTTGTGACGTTAAGAAATAGCTGGCGTCCAAAAACCAACTTCCACTGTGATAACCCGCGGTGACCCCTAAGCTAGTTCTTTTTTCATCGCTAGAGTTCACTTCCACATTGTGATGGTCGTAGATACCACCAACATATAGATTATTCGATAGCTGAGAACCTAACTTTAAGTTGTAGATTGTGGTTGTTGAGTCCACATTACCTAACGTGGAACCTGAGGTCTCTTGATCGTATTTAAGTAAACTCAGGCTAAATTGTACTTGGGCCAAACTTGGAACGCTTATAAAAATGAGAGCTAAAAACGCTAGAAACTTACTCTTGTTGGTCAACATAAAGAACCTCCATAGTAATGTTCTAGGTAAAAACTTTATCTGTTGTTGCATTAAATAAATAGATATCAACAAGTTTTACAGATTATCTAAAGTTATAAGATTAACTGTTTTAATCAACAGATAGCCGATAACTTTAGAATTTGAAAATTCAATTTGAAAAGGAGTTCGCCGTTTTAATTGTAATTTTATGTTTCACTATGAAGCGATTTTAATCTATTCCACTAGACTGGCTTCGCGCTCCCAAGCAGGTAGAAAACTGATGAAAGTCTGTTTCTGTTTTGTAAAGTCAGCCAAATCTTTAGATGAAATAGGTTCAGACTTAGGAAATTTTTGACCTAAAGGATCCACATGACGACCATTAACAAAAAACTCAAAATGCAAATGAGGGCCTGTCGATAAACCTGTGCTACCAACATAGCCTATTAACTGTCCCTGTTGCACACGCGTACCACGTTTAATACCCTTAGCAAAACGACTTAGATGCATATAATTTGTTTGATACACAGAATTGTGGCGAATTTTAATGACGTTGCCGCCACCACCACCCCAGCCCGCAAAATCAATAACACCATCACCAACAGCACGAATGGGTGTTCCTACTGGAGCCGCATAATCAACACCATTGTGTGGACGACGCGTTTTTAAGACAGGGTGAAATCTCGCCCGATTGAAACGTGAAGAAATACGGCCGAACTCGATAGGGGACTTTAGGAACATACGTCTAAGACTTGATCCATCTGGAGCAAAATATCCGACATCTCTCCCCTCTTGGCGGTACAAAATTGCGGTATGAGTCTCTTCTTGATTGATGTATTCGGCAGAAAGAACAGAGCCCCAGCCGACGAATTCACCTTCAACAAGCTCTTTTTCAACTGAAAGCCGCCAGCGATCATTCACTTGAACTTCTCTAGAAAAATCAACTTGCCATGCAAAAATCTCTGCTAGATCTGCGATCAAGCGTGAATCCATTTGAGCGTCCGCTGCAGATTCCCATAAAGTATTCGTGACAGTTCCTTTAAAAGTTACAATCTCTGTGGTCACTTCTTTTTGAATAAATTCAGCAACCCACTGACCATGATTTTGCCAAGAAACTATCAGCTCTTCACGAGGTGAAAAACGAAAGTGGACACTTTTAAGTTGTTTGTCTTCAGGGTTAGACTCATCAAAACTCAATTGGAAACGAGTGCCAGGTTTAATACGTGCTAAGTCACGATGTTCTTTGGCCGCATGAACGATTTGATGAATCACTGCCGGACTGATATCTAATTTTTTAAATTCCTCACTAAGGGTTGTATTCTTTGGAAAAACATAAGGGAAACGCTCTTCAAGAGTTAACTGAATAATAGGCTCTTGCTCTGAAATAGAAGCCTCTTCAGAGGTCAAAGATATGCTTTGATCATTATTTATTATGTTGCTCAATAAATAGCCAAAACCAACACCGATCAAGACCGTGCAGAGTAAAACCCACTTTGAATTCAATTTTGAAATAGTCTTAAAAATCATATTCTTATTCTTGAGGTTTCAATCGGCATCTGCAAGAAAAAATAAAATAAATTTTTATAAAATTTCGCTGCATTGCTCTTTTGTTGCGCAAATTATGCTCTCCTTTAAAGTCACTCCCATGAAAACGCTCCTTCTCTTTTTTGCCTTAGCTACTCTCTTAATAGGCTGTGATAAATCAGCAAAAACACCTGAGGCACCAAATCAAGTTGAAAAGCTGCAGAGGGCTCCTTATCCCTCTCATTGGTGGCAGCCAGTTGACCCCAAAACTGCCAAAAAATGGGAGATTCTTCCACAAGCTGCGGGGCCTAATCAAGTTGTTCTCAGTAAGCGCAACGAGCTCGGGCTACTCTCAAATTTTGCTGAAACTCCTTTTGTCTTAGATGGGGTTTGCTACCGCACTTTAGAGTCTTATTGGCAAATGATGAAGTATCCAGAAAATAGCTCTGATGAAAGATTTCATTGGGCAAATCCATGGAAGTTCACCCGCGAAGAAGTCATGCAAATGAATGGCTACGAAGCCAAAAGCGCTGGCAACTATGCCAATGATTTAATGCAAAAGAATAATTATAATTTTGTGACTTATAGAGGGGAAAAGCTCATCTTCGCAGAAGCAAAACCAGGCCGCCATTATCAGTTGATACGCAATGCTTTTAGGGAGAAACTGCTTCAGAACGACTCTGTCTTGGCTGTTCTCTATAAAACAGGTACCTTGGAACTCCTTCCAGATCATAAAATAAACTCAAAAAGTCCTCCCGAGTGGCATTACAATAGGCTATGGATGGAGATTCGTAATGAGCTTTTAGCAAATAGAATTAGCTTTCAAAGCCAAGAGTCATATCAAGACATCCAGAATTGCCAATCTCTCTATTAGCGACAATTAATGTAACTGTTTATCTTTTAGACAGGTTAACATTGGTTATTTTGATTTTTACCATAGACTTAATCTTGCACCTTTCTTGTTTGCCGGAGGATGCATGGCGAGAAGTTTCAGGTCTTTTTTTAAAAATCTCTCACTGAGTCTTTTAGTCTATTTTGCATTTTTGAGCTCATCTCTAGCTTCGTCGAGTTATCTCTGTCAGTCTATTTTTTCTGATGTTTATCTCACTAAGCAACTGACTACATTTGGGCTGGTGCAAAGTGATAAACCATATACTCCAGTAGATTTAATTCAGTACAGTCAGAACAAGAAAAAGCTTTTCTCAACTCTGGAGAACATAACTTCAGAACGACGAGAGGAACTCAAACATCTCTTAGATGCCATTGAGTTTTACGACTATCAACACACAGCCCCTCTCCTCAGTAAACGCTTTTTTAGAGAGACTAATGATTCCTTTGATTTTAAGAGTCTATACAAGGTCGGGCTGTTTGGCCCCAATCCTTTTCTTGAATTTATAAAAGCTCGTGAGTATTTGATAAAAGAGCATCCTCCAGTGACCCCAGAATTGCTTTTAGAGATTCACAAAAGAATCATGGATAATGGAATAGAAGGCACCCATGCTTATCAGCTTGGTGTCTGGCGGAATGCTCATTGGATAGGCAACGCTACTGGTCCAAACAAAGTTACACCAGCAGAAGTAAAAGCTATAGAAGCCAATCCTTATTTGTATTTTACTCCTCAAGTAACGCAAAATGAACAACTTAATAAAGGTCCGTGGCTTAAAGTTAAAATTTGGCTTAACAAATTAGCTACCTACTTAGATAGTAACGAAACTAGAACTGTAGTAGAAGGTAAAATCCATTATCCTAACTTCTATCGATCAAAACCTGAAACACTTGAGATTATCAAACAAAGTCACCCTGAGATTTACGCCGAACTGATTGAAGCGCGTAAAATGGATAAAACTCAATACATGAGGAGCAACACTCAAGAGTTGGAAGCCAAATTTACTAAAGCCTTGGTTGAAAATCGCTTTGCCAGATTTCAGCAAGAGCGAGCTCAATTAGGAGCCATTGAACTTGGTAAAAACGAACATAAATATATCGCACTGGTCGCGGACTTTCAGAGAGATTTGGTTTCAATTCACCCCCTACTCAATGGAAATGGTCGCTCAACGAGACTTCTATTAAACTACCTTCTCACCTCTGAAGGTTTGCCTCCTGTAAGATTGTTAGATCCTTTTTTAGACGTTCAGCGCAGTCGTGAAGAATGGGTTGAAATGGTTCATAAAGGCGTGCTTAATACGGCTCAACTCTATAAAGACCTTGCCTACAGAATCGAAAATAATTTACCAATCGAGAACTCGCCTGAGTTAATATATCCCGGCATTGCTGAAACTGTATCTATTGCTTTAAAAAAACAAGGATCTACTAAAGGAACTCCAAATTATAGTTTAACAACAGTCGACTCTCATCAATTCACTGCATTTGTTAAGACCATGGTGAGTTTGCACCCAAGTCTGCGCACTGAGATTGAAAACAACCGTATGGAGACTCTGTCAAAACTTGCAGATTTGTTTACTGAATTTTACAAATCTAAAACAATACGATATTTACACGAAAAAGATGGCGAAGCTGAAATTGCATTACGCCTTGTAGATCCAGATTTTATTGCAAGTTTTGGCATCATCACAGCTCAGAGTCCAGCACAGTGGAAAAGCAAAATATCAAGATGGTACAGCAACCAACTAGTTTGGAGAGGTCTTTCTAACTCCTTCAAAGAACTCTCAACAGATGATCTTTTAACGTACTTTAAACAACCCTCATTCCATTTAGCATCGAATCGTGCCGTTAAATCCTCTCGCACTCATGTGGAACTTGTGCAGGCAATAAAAAATGATTTTGAAACTTACAACAAAGAACTCATCGAAGGTAATGTGCTAGAAATGGCTATGGATCATCACCGTTCAGGCCCTCTGTACTCTCAAAGCTATGGTTTCTCCACATCGAAGCGAGAAGTCGTTGGTAAAGCTTTTGCTATGGGGGCCATGGTTGTTGGAGAGTACGGAAAACACACTGATCCAGGACTTCAGGCACGGCTTAAATCGCGTATTAATATTGCAACTTATCGCGCCGCTAAAGATATGGATTTAGGACGCCTCAAGGCTTTTGAGGAGAGTTTTAGTTATAAATATGGTCGCCAAGCCGAAGTCATGGGTATTGGTGGAGTGGATCCAGATGCCGTAGTGCTCATCCAGAGGATAGACGCGAAGGGGCAGGTTATCGAAACCCTTTATCGCAATCCCGAAAAACCAAATGAAATTTTAATTATTAAAGGACGTTTTGTCCCTGGAGAAACTCCTCTAGAAAATCAGAATATTACAGGTCGGCGTTTGCTGTAATTATTCGAAGGTCCATTCTCTAAAGCCAAGGGCTAAAGCTTTTTCTAGATCTGCGCGGTCAATTTCGTAAACATTGGCTTGCCCCGTTGGAGAGCCACAGACTTGAATACGCATCTGCCCGTCATTTTTATTTTCTGAAGAGTAAATCTTAATATTTTTTAGTTCCTTTGCCATTTCACTTGCTGGAATTGCTTTGCCCATTCCACACTGAAGAGAACCATCTGCTTTATAGACTTTAACTCGACTCAAAGATGTGGTTGGCACAACTGCCTCCTTGTTTGTAGGTTCAGCTAGAGGTTTCTGCGAACGGCAATTTCCACTGGCGCAACCCAAAAAGACAAAAGCCAAAAGACAAAGTGCTACAGTATTTTTCATGATTTATTACCTATTCACTATGGGCCAATCAGACCCATTGTTAGATCTTACATTAATCTTGTAGAGATTTGCCTCACCGGAGACAAAATAGATTTCATTTTTAGCTGGATCTACAGATAGGGGGGATAGGACTCCCCTGCCGGGTTCAAACCGATCTATGAACTTACCACTTTCCATATCTAATAAGACGATTCCACCTTGGCTCTCACCAAAGCTGATGAACTTATCAAAAACTGCAATTTCTGAGGCTAGTCCTCTGACATCTTTAAAGGTCCAGATTCGTTGACCCGTTTTTCTATCAAGAGCCCAAACCTCTTTTTGTGTCGTTGGATAAAAAATCAATTTATCACTTATGGATGGCCCAGAATAAGAGCCACCATCTAACTTCCACTTCATTTCACCAGTATTAGGAGCTAAAGCGTAGAGTTTATCATCAAAGCCAGCAACTAGGAGTTGATCGTTATCGAGAATCAAGTTGGCATCAATATCTCTGAAGCGTTTATTGCGATTTAAAAGCACTTCCCATTTTATAGCGCCAGTTTTATTGCCTAAAGCGACGACGGAGCCATCACTGAAGCCAACATAGACCAAGTCTTTATAAAAGGTAGGGCGAGCGCCCCCACGCACAGAAAAGTTAGAAGTATCCTGTTTAGCAAACACCCACAGTTGTTTTCCATTAGATGCATCTAGTGCGAAGACAACATTAGCTCCAGTTATAAAGTACAAAACACCATCATGAAGACGAGGTTCACCTAGGTTTTCAAATTTTGTTTCAAACTTCCAAACCAAGTCACCAGTTTTTCCATCTACAGAATAAACGACACCATCGTTGCCAGCAAAAAAGAGGCGATCACGAATAACAGCAGGTGAAGATTCAACACCATTTTCAACTAAAAACTGCCATTGACTAGCTCCAGTTGTGCGATCGTAGGCTTTGATCCCATCCATGCCATTCGCCTGAATAACCAGGTTATCTATCAATATAGGTCGAGCACGATTGATTTTTCGAAATGAAAGGTTTTCCTGTTGAAGAGTCGAACGCACCCAAGTGCGGCTTAATTCAGGCTCGGGATTTCGTACAGATCCCTTCCACGAAGCACACCCCGAAGTAAAAGACGCAATAAGAATTAAAAGGGCCAGAGCAACTTGCATATAGATTAAGAACCAGAACTAAGAAGGTTCTTCTTAGCTTTAAGAAGTTTTAAATACTTTTCAGCTTCCTTGGTTGCATTAAAGTCAACGCCTTCCCCTTCTAACTTTGATACTTCAGCATAAAGAGCTTCAGCTTTATCGGCTTGCTGCAAGTTTTCATAACATAGTCCCATACGCAGTTTAATTTCAGCATGAGCGTAAGATAGGTTTTTTTGCGCGATAACTGTTTCCCACTTCTGAAGAGCTCCCTGGCAATCGTTTGTGTCAGCAAGAATATTGCCCCACTGGCTCCACAATAACGCTGAAGTGAGTTCACCCTTTTTCAGATGAGGCTCTAAATCTTGAACTAATTTTTTGGCTTCTTCTAACATCTTGTATTCGCGGAAAATATCCACGAGCAAAATAGCTCCCATTCGAGAACCAATTTTTTGCGGATTTTCTGTTACAAACTTTTTGAGATCAGCCACAGTAGTGCCATAGTCAGCATCTAACTTTTCGGGTGCTAATTCTGGAGCTTGATCTTTAGCTTGTGCTCTCGCTTCAGCTAGGGCTCTCTTTTTTTCTAAAAGATTCTTCTCTAACAAGTAATAAGCTTCTTGATTTTTTTCCTCTTGAGCAGTTTTCCAAACCTGCCATCCCGAGTAAACACCACCGAGGAGAATGAACGCAATGACAGCACCAATAACACTATTTGAGTGTTTAGTGGTCCATTTAAAACCTTTTTGTAACTCCGTTTGAATTTGATCTTGTTTTAAATCTTCTTTTGTAATTTTAGTCGTCACTGCAAACCTCTTATCTATGATTTATCATTCTTTAAAGCTCTAAGCCTTTAGTCAAGCAAAACAAAAAACGGGGAGTTTTAAACTCCCCGTCACAAAATACTTCAAAACTCTTACTAGAAATTAACGCGTAAAGATCTCTTTCAAAGTTGTGAAAGCTCGGCTTGATTTGCCAGGATGACGCTGTTTCAGTCTGCCAATGGCCTTCACTCTTTCCTCTGCCAAGCGGTCGGCAGCGATGTGAGTTGAAATGTTGTCACGCTTAGCGATTTCAAAAACCTTCAAAACATTGTCATATACTTTGCGAGTTTTATCAAAAGCACGCTCTTGGCTATATCCTTCAAGTTCAACAAAGACATTCATCAAACCACCCGCATTGACGACATAGTCTGGGGCATAAAGAATCCCAAGCTCTTTTAATTGATCGCCATGACGAGCTTCTGCCAAGATGTTGTTTGCTCCACCAGCAATGGCATTACATTTAAGCTTAGTGATAGTTTGATCATTAACTACAGCACCCAGAGCGCAAGGAGCAAAAATTTCACATTCAGTAGCTACTATTTCATCTGGAGCGACAGCTTTGACGCCAAATTTATCCACATTGAGTTTCACTCTTGCCATGTCGATATCTGATACCGTAACAACTGCACCTTCTTCATAAAGGTATTTTACCAGGTGAGATCCAACGTTACCTAAACCTTGAACGGCAATACGCATGCCCTTAAGGTTATCAGCATTAAACTTTTCTTTTGCTGTTGCCTTAATACCCATCAACACGCCATGGGCCGTGTAGGGAGAAGGATCACCCGATCCACCGAAATCTTTTGGAATTCCAGTCACCCATGGTGTTTCCATGTAGATATGCTCCATATCCTGAACATTCGTACCTACGTCTTCAGCTGTTATATAACGACCATTAAGAGAGTTTACAAATTGACCAAAAGCACGAAACATAGCTTCTGATTTGTCTTTTTTAGAATCACCAATAATAACTGCTTTACCGCCACCTAAATTGAGACCAGCAGCAGCTGCTTTATAAGTCATACCTTTAGACAGACGAAGAACGTCGATAAGAGCTTCATCTTCATTTTTATAATTCCACATACGAGTACCGCCGAGAGCAGGACCCAAAGCAGTGTTGTGGATAGCAATAATAGCTTTCAATCCCGATTGTGGATCGTGACAGAAAACAACTTGTTCATGTTCACCGTGCTTAGAAATAAGCTCAAAAGTTCCCACAGGCGACTCCTCTTCGTTTAATTCATGAGAGCCGATTCTGTTGCTATTTGAGTAAAAAGACTAGTATTAACGCAACGCAAGTGTTGCATTACAACTACATCTTATCAGGTGCCGGCATTCCAAGTAAATGCATGCCCGACTTTAAAACTTTGCCTACAGCTTCAGCAAGTGCGAGCCTCGCTTCACGCAGATTCTCATCTTTCTCATTGCCGATAGGGCAATCATGATAAAAGACATTAAACTTCTTAGCTAAGTCATAGAGATAAGAGCAAATTGCTGATGGTTTAAAGTTTTCAGCGGCAAGTGCAACTTCTGAATTAAAGCGTGCAATCATCTGCAACAAGTCTTTCTCGCTGGCATGAGTGAGCGCTTCCCATTGCGGCGTTTGAGATTTTCTCGGGAATTTTCTACCAAGACTTGCGATTCGTGCATGGGAGTACTGAATGAAAGGACCAGATTCCCCATCTAACTTTAACCACTCATTCATATCAAAAATAATTTTTTTGTTCGTATCAATTTTCAGCATGCCATAGAAAATAGCACCTTTGGCTACCTGTTGAGCCGTAGTTTCAATTTCTTCTGTGCTCCACTCATCTTTGTAGCGAGAAAGATAATTATTCTTAACGTGCTCTTCCATGTTATG
>JBKHVM010000043.1:0-21698 GCA_046570065.1 Bdellovibrionia bacterium | reverse complement strand
TCATGGATGAGTGCGTCCCAGCCACAGAGGGCTTCATGCACTCAGCTCTCGGTAAAAGGTTTTCTTAAAAATGGCGAACGCGTCACGCTTGTCGGATGTCCCTGCAAAGAACCTATGTTGCTATGTAGGTATTGGACTCCGTGGTCTTCACTGGCGAAGGGAGGGAGTCTCCTCCTGTGGCTCGGGCGAATTGCTGCCTCTCTAAGTGTGTCCCCGCACCCCAGGGGTTGTGTTCCTAAGGTGTGCAAAATCTCCCGAGGAGTCCACATGCCTTGTGTAACACCTGCAGGTAGCTGGGTCTCTCTTCCTTTTAAAGGAGGGTTCCAGAGGCAGTGTTTTGAGAGGAGGGAAATTAGTTTTGTTAGTGGGTGAGGGTGTGCCAGATTTTTTTGAGTTTGAGCCAGCGGATGTGGGAGCGATTTGGGAAATGAGATTTTGCTGCTGCATAACCTTTTTCTATGAGAGCTTCGGCTTGACTGGCTGATGTTCTTGAGAAGCCTCTTAAGTCAATGTTGAGAACGTCATCAAATTTTTCCAGTTGTTTTTTTGTTTGGCTGTCGATGGCAATGTCTAAAGCATTTGAAATAACATCAAGTGCTCCCTCTGGACGTTCATAGCTCATCATTCCGTTGAGATTGATGCCAATTGTTTTGTTAGCTCCTAATGCTTTTAATGCTGAAAACGGGACATTTTCTGTGAGACCGCCATCAACGTATATTTTATTGTCGATGAGAGGCGGGACGTACAATCCTGGTACGCAGCTACTCGCCATCACCGCATCGATCACTGAGCCTTGTGTGAGGTTTTCGCCAATACCTGTTTCACAATTTGTGACATGAATTGCTAATGGGATTTTTGCATCTTCAATTTTGCAGTCTTTGCCGAGAAGACTTTCTAGCATTTTACGTAAAGAGACATTTTCGACTAAACCCAATTCTCCAAAACGTAAACCAGTTGCTGTGGCAGGTTTTAGCTTTTTTATTTCTTCATGAATAATTTTTGTTGGAATTTCAAAGGCGTATAAACTTGCAATGATAGCTCCCGCACTTGTGCCGGCAATACAGTCCGGTCGAACTTTTATTTCTTCGAAATGCTTGAGAACACCCAAGTGCGCAGAACCTCGAGCTCCGCCTCCGCCAAGAGCAAGACCTAACATTTTATCTCCTATGGGCGAAAATACCACTGCCCTTTGAGTTTGCGAAACTTAGCCTTCTCGTGGTGGGTGTGCTCCTCATCGCCAATTTTGTATTGAGCTTTAAACTCAACCCAGCCCTTGTTGCCTTCTTCGTTGGAGTTTAAGACCTCAAGGTTTAAAAAAGTAGATTGCTCCATCCACGCTTTGTTTTCGGGATGGTCAAAATCTAACAATCCCTGAGGGTCAGTAGTCTCGAGCAAGTAGTCCCAGTTTTTTTGACAAAAAGCCACATACCGAGAGCGCATTAAAGCTTCTGGGCTCTGAGGCAATTGCGTTTGATCTAAAAAGGGTTCGCAGCATTCACTAAACGATTTGTTGGATCCACATAGGCATTTCATGGGCTTAAAGCTATTAGATTCCTTAAGTAATGTCCAATGTTTTGACACTCGGGAAATAAGTGCAAAGGGGGCCTTTTTGATCCTGTTTTGGTGTATATTTCAGAGGAGTTTTAGCGAGCTTATTTTTACTCTAAATACTGGTGATTATGAAGTTGTTCCGATTTGTTTTAGTTTTAGTGCTTTCTTTCACTGCGGCCTGCAGTGACAATTGGCTTGTTAAAAATAACCTTACCAAAAACATTAAAGAGCAAGTCACCTACGGTGAAGACTCTCGACAAGAAGCTTCGCAAATTGTTGGCGAAAAATTAATCCAACAAGCTTCTGCCACTTTGGCTTTGGTTCATGTCGACAAAATCTTTTCAGAAGAAGGCCCTGAATTGGCTTTAATTCAAACTTTGCAAAAAGATAGCAAGGTTTGTAGTGATGAGGCATTTTCTCAACAAGTTTCGTTGGCACATTGTACTGCTACGCTTATTGATTCTGATCTCATGTTAACTGCAGCACATTGTTTTCCGATGGAGAGCAGCTGCGAGGAAACTAAGATTATCCCTCAATACACTTTGGATCGCTTTAATGCAGAACATGAGCAAAGTATTGAGCTTGCTGAGACTTACTCTTGTAAGTCAGTGGAGTACTTACAGTTGCCAGAGACGGGTGCAGATTTTGCCTTTGTTCGTTTGGATCGAAAAGTTGTGGGTGTGGAACCTGTCGATATCAAAGAGAGTCGGGAGGTTCAGGCAGGAGAGGAACTCTATAATTTTTCTTTTCCAGCAGGCTTGCCATTAAAAATGTCTACGGGACAAGTTCGTTCTGTTGAGCTGGAAAATCATTTTCTATCTGAAATTGACGTCTTTGCGGGAAGTTCCGGTAGTCTAGTCTATGGCACTGCGGATTCCAAACCTCTGGGTATCTTAGTTTCGGGTGAAAACGATTTTGAATATGACGAAAGTGCTCAGTGTTTTAGAACTCGCAAATGTGCCAATGGTGAGTGTCGTGGTGAAAAGGTCTTACAGCTTGAGGCCATTCACAAAGTCATGGACCTCATTAAAAATGAACACCCTGTTACATATTAGGTGGTGGATTCCAGCCGCCAAAAATCTGCTCTAAGAACTCTGCCACCGCAAAGTTTAGATAGTCTTGATGATGATTGCTCACTACTTGAATGCCCAGAGGCAAGCCTTGAGTGCTGATGCCCGTAGGAATAGAAGTGGCTGGCATTCCTAAAACATTAAAAACGCCAGTATAGATAAAATCAAATGGACTCAAGTAAGGCGCTTTGTGTTCTGGAGCCACTCGTGGGTGTGGCGGTAAAATGAGAATGCCATTTTCACCTAAGAGGTCCTTCATTTTTTTGCGTAATTGTATAAGCTCTTTGATAAGCTCGTTCGTATCTTGTTGCCCAATGCCCAACAGCTCACCTGCAGAGACAACCAAACTCGGCAGAGTGTAATTGCCTTTGCCAGTAGCTAATCTTAAAAACTCTTTCCAAATATTAAAGTCAGGAGAACGATTGGATAATCCCTCCCAATAGTAGCTAGTCTTTGTAGACTTGAGAGCGTTAAACCACAAGCTCACAGCTCGCAAAAAAATCTTTGAATCCAGCTCTTGAACTTCGGCGCCCATTTCAGCAAAGAGTTTGGCACAGTTGTGGACTGTTTGCTCAAGCTCTCCACTAACAGGGTTAGCTCCATGGAAGGTTGGATCTGGCAAAGTCAGAACTTTTAGTTTGCTAAAATCTAGAGAGTGATCTTGCCAGTTGTGAGTTTGGGTTTCAGGATCGATGCCATCTGGGCCCACAAGTAACTTAAAGACCAATTTTAAGTCGGCAGCTTTTTTGGTCATTGGACCGACAGAAGTGTAGGGATAATGAGTCCCTTTGATGAGAGTAGCAAAGTCTTTTTCTTCATAGGGGAAGTGCCCCGTTAGAGGAATCACACGATTGGTTGGCTTATGGCCAAAGACTCCACAAAAGAAAGCAGGCATACGTATGCTGCCGCCAATATCAGATCCTAAACCAATAGGAGAGGCACCCGCGCCTAAGAGAGCAGCTTCTCCTCCACTAGAACCACCGCTCGTGCGCTGCGGGTCATAGGGATTATTGGTGCGGCCATAAATCACATTGTGAGTTTCAAACCAAAATCCCTGCTCGGGTACATTCGTTGTGCCCAAAGGAATTGCCCCAGCATCTAAAAGTCTTTGCACCACAGTTGCATGACTTTGTGAGCGAGAGTTTTGATGGTGAATATTGCCGGCAGTTCTTTTAAAACCCTTGAACGCTAACATTTCTTTGATAGTGAAAGGAACGCCCGCGAGAGGAGCTAGCGCGCTGGGGTTGGTTTGAGCTTGCTGGTCCACTGCGCGAGCCATGGTCAAGGCACTATCAAAATTATTTTCAACCATGGCATTGATGATTGGATTTACTTTTTGAATATGTTCAATGTGAGTTGAAACAATTTTTTCGCATGAGACTTCTTGGGTTTTGATCTTTTGAGCCATTTCTATGGCACTTAGATTTAAAATCTCATTCATAAAAAACCTCAACTACACATTAAATCTAAAGAACAAAACATCTCCATCTTTGACGATATACTCTTTGCCTTCAAGGCGGTACTTACCAGCTTCTTTTACGGCAGTCTCTGAGCCTAAGCTAAAGAGATCTTCGCAGTGATAAGTTTCTGCGCGAATAAAGCCTTTTTCGAAATCAGTGTGAATCACACCGGCAGCTTGAGGGGCTTTTGTGCCATGACGAATCGTCCACGCACGTACTTCTTTTTCACCTGCTGTGAAATAAGTTTGTAAACCAAGAAGAGCGTAAGCTGAGCGAATCAAACGGTGTAAGCCAGGTTCTGTGGCGCCCATAGACTCTAAGAAATCTTTACGTTCTTCAATAGGGAGCAATGCAATTTCAGCTTCCATTGCAGAGCAAATTAAGATGGCTTGATTGTTTTCACTAGCGGCGTGCTTTTCAACAATGCGAGTCCAGTCGTTACCGCCAGCTGCAAAGTCTGTGTCTGAAACATTCATAGCATAAAGTACCGGTTTTGCAGTTAAGAGATGCATATCTCTTAGAACAGGCATTTCTTCCTTTTCATCGAGAGTTACTGAGCGAGCCGGCTTGCCTTGGCCAAGTGCTTCGACAAGTTTCTTTACAACTTCATATTCAGTTTTAAGTTTTTTATCAGTAGTGGTTTTAGCTACTTTTTCGATACGCTTTAAGCGCTTATCAGCTGAATCTAAATCCGCTAACATCAACTCAGTGTTGATCACCTCAATGTCGCGGAGGGGATCAACGCTTCCAGAGACATGGATAATGTTTGGGTCATCAAAACAACGGACCACATGGACGATAGCATCAGTTTGACGAATGTGGGAGAGGAACTGGTTGCCGAGGCCCTCACCTTGGCTAGCGCCTTTGACGATGCCTGCGATATCAACAAATTCCATTGTTGTAGGCACAACACTTTGCGGTTTTACGAATTGCGTGAGTTTGTCTAAGCGGGGATCTGGAACAGTCACAACTCCAACGTTAGGATCGATGGTACAAAACGGATAGTTAGCTGCTTCTGCATTTGCAGCAGTTAAAGCGTTAAATAAAGTACTTTTTCCGACGTTTGGTAAACCAACAATACCTACTTGCAATGCCATGGCGACTCCTCGAATTGAATGAGTCACAACCTAGCAGTTTTTAAAGATGCTGGCTATTATTTGTTGTAGAGAGAGGCTGCTTTCTCAGGGCCTTTTTCGAGAATAGCCATGAGAGCATCGCCAGCACGATTGAGGAATTCTGGTAGATTAGCTTCTTCTTGTGCAGTCCACTTGCCAAGCACCCAATCAGCTACGGCCATTTCGGGGTGAGGCGGGCGTCCAATTCCTAATTTTATTCGAATGTAATCAGGGGAGCCGAGGAGTCCCGAAATAGATTTAATGCCATTATGGCCACCATGACCGCGATTTTTATGAATACGAATTTGGCCAAAGGGAATGTCTAAGTCATCATGAAACACAATAAGGTGCTCACGCTCAACTTTGTAATAACCCATCAGTGGTTGCACGCACTCCCCCGATAAATTCATAAAAGTCTGCGGTTTTGCGAATACCACTTGGTGGTTTTGTATTTTGGTTAGAGCAACTTCGCCTTTAAATTGATTTTTTAAAGTGGGATTGCCTAGGCCGCGAATCATCATATCCACAGCTAAAAAACCGACATTGTGTCGAGTATAGGCATACTGATTTCCGGGATTTCCAAGTCCAACCACTAACCACATATTAGGTCCTCTTTTATTGCTTCACTATATGATGAGCTTAAAGAATTTGTCATTAAAGCAAAAATAAAAAAGGCCACCTTGCGGTAGCCTTTTTTTAGAATTTAGAAGTATTACTAAATTACTTTTTTGCTGGTGCTTTAGCTGCTGCTGCTGCAGGTGCTGCTGCCGCTGCTGCTGGAGCTGCTGCCGCTGCTGGAGCTGCTGCTTCTTCTTGGAATGCAACAACGCCGGCGATTGTTTCTTCTGCACGCGTGATAAGCTTCACATCTTTAGGAAGAGTGATGTCAGAAGCGTGGATAGACTCACCAACATTTAAGTTAGAGATATCAACAGTGAAGAACTCAGGAATTGCATTTGGTAAACATTCAACTTCAACTTGACGGTGAGCAATGTTCAACAAACCACCTTCAGCAAGACCGATTGGCTTACCTTCAAGACGAACTTCGATGTTAACGCGAACAGATTTAGTTAAATCAAGAGCGAAAAGATCTACGTGCGTAGGGCGGCGAGAAAGTGGGTTCACGTCTACTGACTTGATAAGAACAACTTTGCCATTTGCATTTTTGTCAGAAGACTTTAATGTGAAAAGTGCATTCTCGTAGGCGCGAGTGTTGTATTTCTTAACATCGTTTTCATGAAGATAAACGTTTGTTGGAGTGATAGCGCCGTAAATAACAGCTGGAATTTTCTTTTCCGTGCGAAGTTCGCGGCTGTTGCCTTTACCTGTTTGGCGTGGCTCAACTGATAAATCGATATTTTGTTTCATATATTTGTCCCTCTAGTCCGATAGAATGACGGTTAATGTTGTTTTTGCTTTTGTTTAAGCCTAATCAAAAAGGGAACTGACCGAGTCGTTACCATGGATGCGGCTAATTGCCTCAGCCAAAAGAGGAGCGACAGAAACCACTTCGATCTTTCCACATGCTATTGCCGCTTCTGAAGCTGGGATGGTGTCAGTGACCCAAACCTTTTCAATGGCACTTTCTTTAAGTCGGTTTATGGCCGGCCCAGAAAGCACGGGGTGCGTTGCAACAGCGAACACCCTTTTTGCCCCATTTTTGATAAGACTGTCAACTGCTTGTGTAAGAGTTCCAGACGTATCAATCATGTCATCCACAATAATGGCGGTTTTCCCAGCCACATCTCCAATAAGATGAAGGGCTTTGGCTTCATTTGGGCCAGAACGGCGTTTATCGATAATTGCGATAGAAGCTTCAATTCTTTTGGCAAAGGCCCGAGTTCTTTCAACCCCTCCAGCATCAGGACTCACCGCAACAAAGTCTGCCCCAGTACCGTGAGCTTCACGCCAAGAGCGGGCCAGGGTGGGAATAGCAAAAAGGTGGTCTACTGGCACGTTAAAAAAGCCCTGTATTTGAGCGGCATGAAGATCCACCGCAACGACTCGATCGGCCCCAGCCGTTGAAATCAGATCAGCCATTAACTTTGCAGAAATGGGAGCGCGGGGAGCTACTTTGCGATCTTGTCGCGCATAACCATAGTAAGGAATAACCGCAGTAATATGCTCAGGAGAGGCTCTTTTGAGAGCATCGAGCATTACAAACAGCTCCATGTAATTGGCATTAACGGGAGGGCATGTGCTTTGAATAACAAAGACATGTTGTCCACGAACGCTCTCTTGAATTTCGATTTGAATTTCGCCGTCTGCAAAAGTGTTAACAGCGCAGTGACCTAGTTCGAGGCCCATATGATGCGCAACTTTTTTAGCCAGCTCCTTATTGGAATTTCCTGAAAAAATTTTGAGGCCTTTCACTCTGAAGTCTCCTATGAGTTAAAGCTTTTAAGGAGGGTAATGGCCCCCTCAAAAAAAGTCCATAAGCTTTCTGTCATATTTGTGTTTTTGCGCAGAGCGAATACCCTGCTTTCGAGATTTATAAGGGGATTTTTTAAGGCCATGTCTCTCTGGTTGGGAGAGAGACACTCAGAAGCATTAGGATTAAAGGCTTTTTACTTTTTGTACAAAAGCCTTAGTGGCTTGGCTGCGATGGGAATGCATATTCTTGTATCCAGCTCCTAACTCTGCCAAAGTTTTGTCTTCTCCATCTGGGATAAAGACGGGGTCATAACCAAAGCCTAAATTACCAGCAGGTTTGGTGGCAATTTTTCCTTTGAGTAAACCTTCAAATTGCCATTCTTCTCCCTCTGGAGTGATGACGACCACAGCGGCTCTGAATTGAGCATTGCGATTAGCCATGGGGCGAATGCTCATCATCTTTAGCAATTTTGCAACGTTTTCGCTATCTGAAGCTTTGGGGCCAGCGTAGCGAGCCGTGTGGATTCCGGGCAATCCACCTAAGCCCTCGACTTCTAAGCCAGAGTCATCAGCAATAATCCAAGCCTCGGGGCGAACGGCTTTGAGCGTGCGCGCTTTGATCTGCGCGTTTTCAAGAAAAGTTTTGCCATCTTCAGGGCGCGGATGAAAGCCATTAATTTCTGATTGTACGTGGAGCTTTACGGGACCCAATTCGTGAAGCAGTATTTGAAACTCTGAGATCTTTCCTTTGTTGCTAGATGCAATCCAAATTTCCATTTTTTCCTCGATCTTATTTTTTAAGTGGAAAAAAACTGCCAACGATTTCGGCTTGTGCCTCAAAAAGTTGGTGGCATCCAGCTTCGGCTAGTTCCATAAGAGCATTGAGCTCTTGTTTGCTAAAGGGAGTGCCTTCTGCCGTTCCTTGTACTTCAACGAACTGCCCTTCATTGGTCATCACGAAATTCATATCTGTGTGTATTGCGGAATCTTCTTCGTAGTTGAGATCCAACAAACCCTGACCCTGCTGCAGTCCGACGCTAATCGCAGAGACATAATTTTTTAAACCTAATGATTTAATTTCTGAAAGGGAGTGCAGCTTTTTTAAAGCTAAAGCCAAAGCTACAAAACCACCTGTGACTGCCGCAGTGCGAGTGCCGCCATCAGCATTAATTACATCGCAGTCGATAGTAATTTGTTTTTCGCCGATGCTTTTTAGATCTACAGCAGCACGCAAAGAGCGTCCAATGAGGCGAGAGATTTCTTGTGTGCGTCCACTATTGGTAGCTTTGTCGCGCTTGATGCGTGTGTGAGTAGAGCGAGGAAGCATGCCATATTCAGCCGTAATCCACCCCGAACCTGAACCCACGAGCCACTGTGGAGGTTTTGCCTCGTAAGAAGCTGTGCATAGAACGCGAGTTTTTCCAAATTCTACGAGGCACGAGCCTTCTGCATAATCAGAAACATTAGGTGTTAATTTAACGGCACGTAATTGATTGTTGAGTCTGCCATCAGTTCTCATAAAGACTCCTCGTAAAATTTGATTCTTATTTGGCACTTACTGTAGGGGGGAGGGGAGGGATTTGTCTACTTTTTCTTTGTAATCTTGAAGAGCGACAAAGATCTTTTCGACAATTTCGGAGCGATAGCTGGTGTCATTTAGTTTTTTTGCTTCTAAGGGGTTGGAGATAAACCCAATTTCCACAAGGACGCTAGGCATTTGAGTGCGGCTAATCACAAAAAAAGGTGCCTGCTTGATTGCCGAGGGATGCTCGGGTGTTACTTTGTTATGAAAGATCTTAGAAGCTTTTAAGCTCGAGTGCAGACGACTTTGTTTTTGCAGGTCCTCGACGATATTGATGAGGTCGCCCTTTTTACTTGGCTCAAGTGTTTGGACATAAGAAGGATTGTCATCAACAACTTGATTTTCGATATGAGAAAAATAACTAAGTGGTTCGTCACTTTGTGCAGTATTCTGGATAAAAAACTCTAACCCTTTGGCGCGCGTATCATCGGCGGCATTTGCGTGAAGACTCAAAAAAAGATCAGCCTTAAGGGAGTTTGCGATTTGGACCCTTTCTTTGAGGCTCAGGCTTTTGTTTTCTTCTCGAGTCATGGTGACTTTAAAACGAGGGTCTGACTGAATTCTTTCTCTCAGGCGTTTTGCCACGTCTAACACTAAATCAGATTCTCGTAAGGTTCCTCGAACAGCCCCCGCATCGATACCGCCATGGCCGGCATCGACAACAACGTGCAATGCCTTTGCTGGCATGGAGTTGATAATAGAAAGAGTTAAAGTTGTAGTGAATAAGAGAAATAGAAACTTCATAGATAAAGTCTAAGAGAGGCTGTCTTTGTTTACGAGTCCAAGATTAAAAAAAGAAAGGCGGCCAGGTAATTGGGGGGGGGGCCTAGCCGCCATGGGGGGGTACCTATGTCTAGAGCAATGGCGGTGCCAGGAAAGTGTTTTTCTCTCGGTCATTTTAGAGGGGGAAGAGCTATTTTTGGCTGTCAAAATCTTAGACAGTACCGACATTTGTGGGCCTCAGCCTCTCGTTGTGGGCCTCTTTGGAGTGGAAAGTATGATCCATTGAGATGTTCAAAAAATCGAATGGTATGAGTGATAGGCTTGAATAAAAAAGTGTGCGAGTGTTTGGTGCAACTTTAAGCCTTTGTCTAGTCGAGGAAGAGCAAAGGGAAAGTCTCAAATTTCTGTACAAAAGGCTGACGGCTAATAAATGAAAAGTGAAAAACTATTAAACATCTCTCATAAAACAAGACTCGTAATAAGATTTTTTTAAAAATAGTTTCTCTAAAATGCTGATCTGATTAAACTAAAAATGGATGTAATAACTTTTGGTCGACGTAGGAGACAAAATGACTTTGAATAAAAAATGGATGTATGGATTTGGATTTGTCTTAACAACGGCAATGGTCAGTCATTTGCCCCTAGCTTCTGCTCAGTTTGATAGTACACAAATCGAAGCTGAAGAGGCCAGTGCAGACGCTGAAGGCGCAAAAGCAGAAGCGGCCGAAGCCAAGCGTCGTGCAGAAGAAGAAAAAAAACGTCGTGATAAAGCTCGTGCTGAAGCGAAATCAGTAATCGAAAAGGCTCGTTCAGCTGAAGCAAATGCTCGTAAAGAACAAGCTCAGGCAGAAAAAGATATTGCTCAATACAAACTTGAGGCTGCTCAGCACGAAAAAGAGATGAAACAAGCTGAGAAGGATCAAGAAGAAGCCAAAGTGAAAACTCAAGAAGCCAAAGCAAAAACTGACAAAGCAAATGCAGAAAGAGAACAAGCTTTATCAGTTCGAAAAGATGCGGAAAAAAAGGCCAATGCGGCGATGAGCGAAGCTAAAAAAGCCATGTCAGAAGCTGAAGGAGCTCAGCGTAAAGGTGTTGAAGCTCAGAGAGATGCTGAAGCTGCAAAGTTAGCAGCAGCAAAAGCTGAGCAGGAGTTGTCACGCCAAAGATTATTAACGCAAAAAGCAGTTGCTGAAGCTGAAGTTAAAGAAGCAAGAGCAAAACAAGAAATTGCTAAAGCATCGGCTGAAAGAGCGAGAGCTGAAGCTGAAATTGAAAGAGTCCAAGCACAGCGCGAAGCTGCAGAAAGATCTGTCAAAGAAACTGAAAAAGAACGTGAGACAGCGATCAGTTCAGTTGAAGATATGAAAAAAACTCTTGAGCGTCAAAAATCAGATCTTGCAAAGATTCGTGATTCAGAAGAAAGAGCTAAAAAAGCGGCAGACCAAGCTCGCAAAGCATTGGCTTCACAAGAGATGGAGTTAAAAAAGATCACAGCACAGAATCAGTTAGAAGCTGCAAAATCAAGAAAGATCATTGCAGAAGCTGAAGCAGAGCGCACTCGCTCTGAGTCACTATTGCAGCAGTATAAAGCAGATGCTGAACGAGCAAAAGCTGAGCGCGATTCTTTAGAAAGCGAAGCTGAAGTTGCTAAGTCAAAAAGCGAAGAGCGTCAAGTGGTGTTGGACACAGCTAAAGCTCGTGCTGAGACTGAGCGCCTAAAGTTAGAAGCAACAAAAATCAAAAAATCTACAAAGAAGCGCTAGTCGCAGTCGGCATGTGCACAGTGCGAGTGGGGAATGCAAACTCCACTTGCATCTGATGAGATAGGGCCAAAATATCCAAAAGGATTCTTTGCTGCAAAGCTAACTCCTCCTGAATTGTCTCCACCTCAATATGAAAATTAACTAAAATATTAAGACTTGAATCACCATAGCCATTAAATGCTATGGTGATGTTGTCTTTATTGACTTTAGGTTCCTGTGAAATCACGTAGCGTAAGTTGTTACAAAACTCTTCAATCTTCGCAGGAGAAGTGCTGTAAGTGAGTCCAAGTTGATGACGAATCCGTCTCAACCGGCGAAGCCCCATATTGTCTATTTTCTCTTTAGCGACTACGCTATTGGGGATGCTAATGAGTGAATTATAGAACGTACGAATTTGTGTTGAGCGGAAGCCTATGTTTTCTACGGTGCCTTCAACGTCTTGCACTTTAATCCAATCACCAACTTTAAAGGGTTGATCTAAAAAAATTGTGATAGAGCCAAATATATTGGCTGCAGTATCTTGTGCTGCGAGAGCGAGTGCTAAGCCCCCTAAGCCTAAACCCGCAAGAAGTGAAATAACATTGAGACCTAAACTTTGCAGGAGAATCAGTGCGCCTAGGATGATGACAAGAACCTTAAGAGTTTTTGTCAAAAAGGGTGCAAGCATATCATCCATTTTGGAATCTGTTTTAGCTGCGTAGGAAGCGAAGACGCTGCCTAGAGCATCAACAGCAAAATAGGCGAGGCGAATGATAAACCAAAAAGCAATGACAGTGCAGGCCTTTTCGATCAAATCATGAAAGCGACCAGTAAGCTTGAGGGCCTCAAAACTCAAATAGAAAATAACTAAAGAAACTAAGCCGGCAAGCGGGCGCTCGAGGCGAAGTTTTAGATAAAAGTGTAAAAATTGATCTTCTCTCGAAAAGGTGGTGTCTAGTTTTTGGCGGAGTTTTTTTAGCAGCCATTGGAACACTGGAAACAAAAATAGAACAACCGTGAGAATCAATCCTATGGCGAACCATTTCCAATTGGGATACAAAAAGTGTTGAGCTAGTAGAATTTGATTAAGCTCATCGGAAAAAAACTTTAAAAAGGGCAAATCCGTAACTTCTAAATTCATTTGAGACTTCCTTGTTGCACGAGAAGTAAGATGATGGCGCCGACCAAAATGCGGTAAATACCGAAGTACTTAAATCCATAGCGACTTACAATACCAATAAAGGCTTTAATGGCAATGATGGCCACGATTAAGCTGACAACCCAGCCAACAGCTAATAGCTGAATCTGAGAGGGTTCAATGTCCTTTAAGATTTTAAGAAGTTTGTAAGCAGTTGCCGCTGCCATTGTTGGAACTGCCAAGAAGAAAGAGAACTCTGCCGCCTCTTTTTTGTTCATGCCTAAAGAAAGTCCTCCAATAATTGTAGCTCCAGATCTTGAGACACCAGGAATAAAGGCTACAGTCTGAGCTAGTCCAATTAACAGAAGTTCTTTAAAACTTAAATCATCGATGCTCTTGCCTGCTGTCTGTAAGGGGGCGAATTTTTTGTCTGACCAAATTAAGATCACACCACCGATGATGAGAGACCAAGCTACAACCAAGACGCTACCTAGTACTTGATCGACAATATCCTTTACTAATAGTCCGATGATGACCGTTGGAATAAAGGCAACAAAGAGTTTTTTATAAAATAAAAGGTTGGAGCAAAACTTTTTCCAGTACAAAATGAGCACGGCCAAGATGGCCCCTGATTGAATTATCACTTCAAAGGCTTTGGTAAAAGCTTGGTCAGAAATTCCCATATAATTAGAGGCAATGATAAGGTGACCTGTTGAAGAGATGGGCAAGAACTCTGTGATACCTTCTATAATCCCTAAAATAATACTTTGCAGCAAGTCCATGGTGTGCCTCATTATGTCTGTGATTTTTAAGTGCTTCATTGTGTTTTCAAAGATTCTTAAATTCAATTTGCGATGGATCGTGTCAAACAATTTAAGATATTTTTAAGATTTTGCTCGTTTTTAATTAAAATGTTGTCATATGATTTTTGAGACACCATGGAGGGGTTATGAAAAAATCGTTATTATTAGGTGTACTTCTCTTCGCCTCTCAGGGCTTTGCTGCTGAGTATCTGGTGAAGTACAAATCAACAAGTGCACTAAGTAGTTTGGGCGCAATGACCATGAGCAAGGATGCAAAGCTAATGGTTACGGATCACAATCCAACTGCTAGCTTAGTGAAAGTAAAAGTAGACAAACAAAACGAAGCCAGCACATTGGCACAGTTGATGTCACAACCTGGAGTTGAGTACGTAGTTCCTAACTTCAAATTGCGTGCATTCTCTGAACCTGTGACAGTTGCAGCTTTGAAAGACCAATGGGCTAACACAAAAGTTCAAGCACAAAAAGCTTGGCAACGTGCTGGCAACAAAGGTGCTAAGAATGTTATCGTAGCAGTGATCGATACGGGCGTTGATTACCGTCACGAGTCTTTGGCTCCTAACATGATGCCAGGTTATGACTTTAGAGAGAACGATGCAGATCCAATGGATAAGACAAGCCGTCAAAATCCTGGTCACGGTACACACTGTGCTGGTTCTGTAGCTGGAACAGGTTTAGTTGATGGTGGTATTGAGGGCTTAGCTCCTGGTATTACTATGATGCCACTTCGCTTTTTGGGTGAAGACGGTTCTGGTGATCTCAACAACGCGATCAAAGCAATTGATTACGCAGTTGAAAAGGGTGCGCAAATTATTTCAGCATCTTGGGGTGCTTCAGTTCCTCGCTCAACAGCAGCTCCTTTATTAGAAGCAATCAAGCGTGCTGATGATAAAGGTGTTGTATTTATTGCTGCTGCTGCCAACGATGGCCGTAACAATGATAGAACAGAAGTTTATCCTGCTAACAATGGGTTACCAAACTCTATTACTGTAGCAGCTTCTGGACCAAACGATACTAAACCATCTTGGTCAAACTTTGGTAAAGGTTCTGTACACGTATCAGCTCCTGGTGAAAATATCATCAGTACTTTGCCTGGTAACAAGTATGGCAATCTTTCTGGTACTTCAATGGCAACTCCGCTTGTTTCTGGATTAGCAGCTCTTTTGAAGTCTCAAGATCCTTCATTAACAGGTGCACAGATCAGAGCGATCATGCAGTCAACGGGTGCTAAAGTTAGCATCGAGACAGCATGTAACTGCCGCGTGGATGCATTTAATGCTGTTGATGCAGTTCTTTCTAAGAAAATGATCTTAGTTCCTGCTGCAACAACAATCCAAGCAAATCAAGCAATTCAGACTTCTGTGATGAACGGTGTTGGTCCTTTCACATACACTTCAAGCAACCCTGCAATTGCAACAGTTGATGCAAACGGCGTGGTGACTGGTGTAGCAAATGGAACAACAACTATCACAGTGACTGATTCAAAGGGCACTACTTTCACATCACTTGATTACAATGTGGGTAGAGCTTCTGGTGGCGGTGGAACTCCTCCTCCTCCAGATGATGGCGGTGGACCAGGCTGGCCTGATCCAGGTAACCCTGGTGAGCCGGGTGAGTGTCCACTAGGTGATCCGATGTTGTGTCAGATCATCTGCTCAATCCAACCGGATCTTCCATTCTGCCAACAACAGCAGTAAACTTTAGGAAGTAAAAAAATAAAACCCCATCTGGTAACAGATGGGGTTTTTGTTTATAATCAGACAAACAAGCGATTAGGGAGCCACATGTACACAGACTTAACCCATCTAAAATGTGAGATTAAAGAGCAGCATCAATTGTGGATCACTCTTTCGCAGCCAGAGCGTATGAATGCCATTTCTTCTGAAATGATTGAATCCCTAATTTCTGTTTTGCATAAGGCTGACTTTGATCCGCAAATTCGTGTGATAGTGATAAAAGGGGAAGGGCAGGCTTTTAGTGCTGGTGGTGATGTTAAGGCCATGTCGGAGCAATCAGGAATGTTTGCTGGCGATGCCAATGAACTGCGTATGCGCTACATGCATGGAATTCAAAAAATCCCCAAAGTCATGGAAGACATCTCTACGCCAGTGATTGCCATGGTTAATGGTGCAGCAGTTGGCGCAGGTTGTGACTTGGCAATGATGTGTGACTTACGCATTGGTAGCGAAAAATCAAAGTTTGGAGAAACCTTTGCAGCACTTGGTTTGGTGCCTGGTGATGGTGGTTCTTTCTTTCTTACTAGAGCAGTGGGTTTTGCGAAAGCAATGCAAATGACCTTGAGTGCAGATTTATGGCAAGGCAAAGCAGCTTTTGATTTCGGCTTGCTCCACTATTATGTAAGTGACTCTGAACTTGAAAAAGCAACCTTGGAATTAGCGCAAAAAATTTGTTCGCGTGCGCCAGTGGCTCTACAAATGGCTAAAAAGGCTCTCAAGATTTCTTATTTGCATGATATTCATACAAGTCTGGACATCTTAGCAGCCTATCAAGGTATCGCTCAGCGCACTCAAGATCATCAGCAAGCGGTGCAGGCTTTTATAGAAAAGCGCACACCGCAATTTACTGGCAAATAGCTTTTGAGATTCTAATTAAACTCAACGGCTTCTCCCTGATTAGGTAGGAGAAGTTCGTTGTTTTTGAGAACTTTTTTTCCTCGTAAAAAGACCGAATCTACAGCTCCTGTAAACTCCATGCCATTAAAAGGTGTCCACTGCGAGCGGCTCTTAATCCACTCGTTTGTGACAGTCCATTTTTTGTTGGGATCAAAAATAGTAAAATCTGCATCCATACCTTTTTGTAGAAGTCCTTTATTTTTGATGTCAAAAACTCGACGCACATTGAGTGTGAGTAGCTCAATAACTTTTTCAACAGTCAGTCTCTTTTGAGCTGCGTGTGTGAGCATCAGAGGGAACATGGTCTGCACTCCTGGAACTCCAGAAGGGCTCTGTGGGTAAGCATTGGCCTTTTCTTCAAGAGTGTGGGGAGCATGGTCGGAACCCAAGACATCCACAGTGCCGTTGAGCACTCCTTGCCAGAGTCCTTCGAGATGATTCTTTTCTCTGATCGGTGGGTTTTGCTGAGCCAATGTTCCGAGGTGATCGTAACAATCGGGAGCATAGAGAGTTAGATGCTGAGGGAGCACTTCAACTGAAATATAATCTTTATGCTCTTTTAAAAAGGTCATTTCATCGGCAGAACTGATGTGGAGAACATGGACGCGGTGTTTGTGCTTTTCTGCCATTCTAACTATCTTTTGAGTGGATATCATCGCTGATTCAACATCTCGCCAAACAGGATGGGAGTGTACGTCTTGAGACTCTGTTGCTATGTGCTTTCTTTCGCGCAAACGCTTTTCATCTTCGCTGTGGACAATCAAGAGCTTGTCAGTGTGCTGTACGATACTTTCTAGAATCTCCTCGGAGTCGACAAGGAGACTTCCCGTTGACGAGCCCATAAAAATTTTAATACCAGGGCAGTGTGGGAGATTGCTAATTTGTTTTAAGGTTTCGAGGTTGTCTTGAGAAGCACCAAAATAAAAAGCATAATGAGTATGAGTGCGTCCCTTTGCTCGGGTTAGTTTGTCATAAAAAAGTTCGCGAGTTGTAGTGGAGGGTTGAGTGTTAGGCATCTCGAAAACAGCGGTGATGCCCCCATAAAGCGCACTGAGGGTACCCGTTTCGAGATCTTCTTTGTGAGTCATTCCTGGTTCGCGAAAGTGAACTTGTGAGTCAATCAGTCCAGCACTCAAGTGCAGCCCACTCAGATCTTCAGTAATGGTTGCTTTGACTTGGAGGTCTCGACCAAGGTCATAGATGACACCGTCTTTAACGGCAATGTCTGTGATTTCAGCTTTTACATTTTTAAAATCTGCGGTTGGGAGATAACAGACGGCATTTTTAAGAAGAAGATCGACTGGATTCATGGAGAACACCTCGCTTGAAGGCACTTTATCACTAAAAACCTTCTTAGGTCCAGATTGACGGACTATGTTGCATAAGGAACAATGTGAGTGTGACTGTAGAAAAATTCTTATCCTTTTGGACTCAGCATAATACTCGCATTATCGAAGTTTTAATAGCTTTGATATTACTCCTTACAATCTACATTGCTTTCAGAGCACTTTTTGGCAAAAAAGAAAGTGAAGTAGAGGCGACTTTTGATCCCTCACAACTAGAAAAAACTCTGCAAAAAATATTAGAGACGCAAGGTCAAGGTGGCACTAGTGCTCCAAAGTCTGCAGCGGCAGAAGCTCTTGGGGCAAGCTTAGACTTTTCTGAGGGCAGTGAAGGAGATGCGAAGTTAGCAGCAGAACTCGAGTCCTATAAAAAAATGGTGGCTGAGAAGAATGCAGAAATCGAAAGTCTTAAAGCTAAATTAGCAGAGGCTGGTACTGCCGCCGCTGCAAGTGCTGCGGCTTCAGGGGCAACAGCGTCGGCTCCTGCTGCTGAAGTTAATGCTTTGAGCGCCAAAGAGCGCGAAGATCTTGAAGCTAAAATCAAGGATTTGGAAGCTCGCTTATCTGAGTATGAGATCATCGCTGAGGACATAGCAGATCTCTCTATGTACAAAGAAGAAAATGAAAAACTTAAATCAGAAGTTGATAAGCTGAAAGCTGAAAACGAAAAGCTGGCAGCCCAAGGTGGCGGTAGTGGTGGCGGCGGAGGTATTCCGTTAGATCCTGCTTTAGATATTCCTTCTGATGTTGCAGCTTTAATGGAGCAGCCAAGTACAACTTCTGAAGAGGAAGAAAGCAAATCGGAAGCTCCAGCAGCGAGCTCAGCTGTAGAGACTCCAGCAGCAGAGGCTCCAATGGCAGCAAGCAGTGAGGCGGCACCAGAGCCTGGTTTGATTAGTGATGATCTTATGAAAGAATTTGAAGCTGCGGTTTCTCAACAAAAAGCAGAGACCGGCGCCCCAGAAAAACCTGCGAATTCAGATGAGATGTTAAATGAGTTCGAAAAATTTGTTAAAAAGGGATAGGCCATGTTAAAAACAGTTCTTGCTACTTTTTTAATATCTCAAGCCGCTACAGCAGCAACAATGTCAGATATTTTAAATTTGCCAGCGCCTAATCGAACAAAAATTTTGCAGAAGGGCAGTAACAAACACTATTCTCAGGCAAAGAGCATTGCTTTCTCGGCAGAGCAGCCCATGGGGATGCGCTGGAAAGCTCTCACCGCAATGGCTGATATCAAAGGGATTGATGCGACTGGTGACATTCTAGAAGCCAGCAAAAGGAAAGAGTGGTTCATGCGCAATGCCGCTCTCTTGGCTCTTAATGAAGTAAATCCTTTTGAGTCTAAAACTTTGGCATTGAAGTTATTAAAAGATCCTGCTCTAGTGGTGCGTTCTGCTTCTGTGAATGTTTTGTCAAGACAGATGGACAACGAGTCTCGTGATCGTTTGTGGCAAGAGTTAGAAGCAGAATATAATTACAGTAAAGGGCAATCTCTGTGGATTCGCTCACAGATATTAGAAACTCTTGCAAAAAATCCCAAGAGCAATGAGATGGCTTTATTTGCAAAAGCACTTCAAGATAAAGATGAAAGAATGCATGAACCTGCCATTCGAGGGTTAGAGTCTATTACTAAAGCTGGTATCGTTAAAGATAAAATGGACCGTAAAAAAGCGGTTTCAATGTGGCAAGAGTATCTAACTAAAACTAATTAAGTCCGGCTTTACGAAGGGCTTCATTGATGATGATTTCTCTTTCCATGCGGTAAAAGAGAACTTTCTCTTCTAGTCCATCACTTTCTTGCTGCTCAGGTTCTGAGAAGAAATTTCTTAAAATCTCATTTTTCTTCTCGATAGTGACGCGAACAGATTCGCGTCCACCCACTTTACCGCGTGCAAAAACCATTGAGATTTTATAGCGAAAACCAGAGCTAGGGGGCTTTGCCACTTCGGGTGGAAGCCATCCATCAACGCCTTTTATGTATTCTGTCTCAATCACTCCAGTGTCTTGATTGTCAACGGCAATGGGGTATTTTAAGACTGTATGAGCTGCGCGCCAGACTTCATCGTAACTTGCAAAAAAAATTCTTTGTTTAAAAGAGAGTGGTGAGACATTTTCATTCGCAATAGGCTTATCAAAAAGAGCACAGCCCACAATAAAGCCAGACAAGAATAAAAGTGTAAAAGATTTTGTCACTGCCGAAATCATAGGACTTATGGTAGCACGATTTTTAATAGAGACAAAAAAAAAGGGAGCGAGTGGCTCCCTTTTGTGGCGATAGGCAGTAGATATTTAGAAATCTACAGAACTATTTGTCACGTGAGTGACATCTTTGACGACGTTAGGATTCATTTCTGCTTCACTTGCAGAGGTGCTGCCGATCAGAGCTACTTGCCAACGCTTTTTGCCTGTTAGTGTGTTGTGTGGCCAATCTGGGAGTTTGATTTCGCTGGCCCATTTAGGTGCGTAGATCTCCCACTGAGGCTGACTCTGGATCACTTTGGTGCCATTCACAGTTTTTTCTGTGATGGTAGAAATGATACTGTAAGTTGCCAAGGGATTGACTCCTTGGATTGTGGGCACAGTGGGAATTGATAATTCACGTGGGGAAAGCACTGTGGGGTTTGGCATGAGGGGTAAATGGCTTGGACGAGTGTCTCCCGCCTCAAAAGGAATTAAGCTGGCAGAGATGCGATCGATACCAGGGCCAGTGCCTTCCATTTCTGAAGTTCTCTTGATCACAGTCAGGAGAGAGGATTCAGTTTGTGGAGCCAAGTTGAGTGTCATTTTGCCGTTAGCAGTAAGTCGCTTTAAGTCTGTTGGAATCAAATATCCCGAAGCTTGAGAAATGCCTACAGCAATAGCGAGTTCATCTTTTGCAAAGGCGGGGCTTGATACAACTTTCTTATCAGTGAATGAAAGTTCTGTGGTAGGAATATCCAATCTGTTGCTTGCAGATTTTAATTCGATATCGCGGATGGCTCCTCCCGTGATGGAAAACTCATTGATGACATCAAAGAACTTTGCACCATTGCGCATTTGATTTGCTACGGACTTAAAAGGAAATCTTCCTTTGGCTGCGTAGACTCTTTCAATAGCGCCGAGCTCATCAAAATAAACGCGGTATTGTGCTTTTTCGATAGTGATGGGGATAATGTAGGATTCTTTCTGACGAGGTAAACTGACGTTAGAAGGAATAGCGAGTTCTTGTCCTGCAACTGAGATCGTATCAACCTCAGTAGAAATAACTGAATTGATGTTAAAGGCAAGAAGATCTGTTTTGGTCAGAGCCGGAATCACCAAGCCAAAATCAATGAGGCCATCGCGGTCCACAATGTTGTGACCCGTGGTAATACCTTTAACTTCTACTTTTTGTGCTGCTGAGATTTTACGGAGAGAAAGAGTTTGTGATTTTGGTTCGGCTGCAATCACCGTCATACGCATGTAACCGGGAGCTTCTACAGTGAGAGTCTCTGGACCTTGCCAAGAAGCGGGAACATAAAACTCACCATTTTCATCGGCTTGAAAAAAGTTATTATCAAGGGCGCCGGGGTGAGTGCCAATGAGGATCTGAGCGCCAGCAAGGGCTTTGCCATCCAAACTTTTTATGCTAATTTTTTCAGCACTCTTTGGGCTTTCATTTAAAAACGGAAACCAGTTGCGAAGATCAGAAGCTGATTTATTTTCGTTTTGCTGTGGACTACAGCCAGTTAACAAAGAGGCGACGAGGCCAAGAGAAATAAAGATTTTCAAAAAATCCCCCTTCCATTGCGGGTTTATGATCTATGTCTATATTTAAGGATCGAAGCTCCTCCATGAACTCCTCACCTTTGAAAACTATTGCATTTTGAACACAGTGCTATGTCAATACGAAAGGCCGGCTAATTTAAGATTTTTACATTTTACCTGAAGCGTTGTGCCATGCGATTGACTCTAGGGCCGTTCAGTCATACAAGATCAAGCTTCTTGAAATCGCAATTTGCGAGTGGTGGGGTAGCTCAGTTGGTTAGAGCAACGGAATCATAATCCGTAGGTCGCCGGTTCAAGTCCGGCCCTCACTACCAAATTCCGGTTCTTCTCTTTCTGTGGTGGGTAACACCAAAAACATCAAAAAGCACAAGCATTTAAGAAGCTCAGTCGATAGTTG
>JBKHVM010000042.1:0-22271 GCA_046570065.1 Bdellovibrionia bacterium | reverse complement strand
CGTGAGCTCACGGAGATGTTTTTGGCCACGCTCCGTGACGGAGTCTGGAAAAAGAGCCAATCCATTTTCCGCTAAGGTCACATTTTTGACTTCAATATACTTTTGTGGCTTTCCAGCCTTGAGCAATCCAAAATCAAACCGGGTTTCCGCAGAAATCTTAATTTCTGGCTTTACCCCATCATAACCCTGCCAAAATGCAAACCCTTCGCCTGCTACAGCACCCTCGAGAGCTTCTTTAACAATGGTATTGGGAGTTGCTGTGTTAACTCCAACCCAAGCTCCCGTGGGGGCCTGAATCATCTCTAGCGTGTATTTGAGCTTTCTTTCGGGGTTGTCAGAATGTGAGTAGCGACAGGGTTGCCCCCCAATAGCCACACCCTTTAAGCTCCCCGTATTGGCGGTATGGGCAACCAAAACTTCCCCTTGGCTCTCAATATCCGTAAAAAATCGCTTATATCGCTTTACAAAAATCCCCTCACCTAGGGGCCGGCTGAACTCCATAAAACCTCCAAAACGTAGTGAATTTTTGCCAAACTTTCTCTGTTTTGTAAAAGCCCATGCAGAAGTGCGTTATAAGGTGCTTTTACTCTATCCAAAGACTAGAACGTAGGGACACAAAAAGGACGGCTTAAATGTCTGAAACTGCACCTAAAAAACCGGCGCACGTTACTAAGCCTGAATGGTTAAAAGTACGAGCTCCACAGGGCGAAAACTACACCCGCATTAAAGGGATGTTAGGCGATTTAAAATTAGCAACTGTCTGCCAGGAAGCACGTTGCCCCAACATGGGCGAATGTTGGTCTGGTGGCACAGCAACTTTTATGATCATGGGAGACACTTGCACTCGTGGCTGTCGTTTCTGTAATGTCAAAACTGGAAACCCTAAAGGCGCCATCGATCCCTTTGAGCCAGAGAAAGTGGCGTACTCCATTTCGCAGATGAATCTGGAGTACGTGGTAATCACTACTGTGGATCGTGATGATCTTGAAGACCAAGGTGCTGAGCATTTTGCCCGCACAGTTCGTACTATTAAAAAATTAGCACCAGAACTTATTGTTGAAATTCTTGCTGGTGATTTCCGTGGCGATAAAGACCTCGTATGGCATCTCACTGAGGCTAAACCAGATGTCTATGCCCATAACATCGAAACTGTAGAGCGCCTCACACCATCTGTGCGAGATCCTCGCGCTGGCTACCGCCAGTCACTGAATGTTTTAAAGTATGTAAAAGAAAAAGATCCAACTCGATTTACCAAGTCTTCTTTGATGTTAGGACTTGGCGAAACTGATGAAGAAGTGATTCAATCTTTAAAAGATTTAAGAGAAGTGGGCTGTGACGTCGTAACTTTTGGTCAGTACTTACAACCAACTCCTCGACATCTTAAAGTTGTAGAGTATGTCACTCCAGACAAGTTCAAGTGGTGGCAAAAAACAGCCGAAGATATGGGCTTTTTATACGTGGCTTCTGGGCCATTGGTACGTAGTTCTTATCGCGCTGGTGAATTTTTTATGAAAGCAATGATTGAAAGAAATCGTCACAACAAAACGGAATTAGAAGCAGGAAGGGAGCAAATCTAATATGGCAACTGAAGTGAGACTTCCAGAACTCGGTGAAGGCGTTACAGAAGGTGAATTGATCAAGTGGTTGGTAAAACCTGGTGATGCTGTAAAAGCAGACCAACCCGTAGCTGAGATCATGACAGATAAAGCTACTGTTGAAGTACCATCTCCTGTTTCAGGAACGGTTAAAGATTTAAAGTTTAAAGCTGGCGAAGTCATCAAAGTAGAATCAGTGATACTCACTCTCGAAGGTGGGGCTGCTACGACTGCACCTGCTGCTAAACCAGCAACTCATGCTACAACTTCAGCTCCGGCTCCAGCAGCTAGCAATGGCGCTACTCAAGATGTTCGTTTACCTGAACTCGGTGAAGGTGTTACTGAAGGTGAATTGATCAAATGGTTGGTAAAACCAGGCGATACTGTAAAAGCAGACCAACCCGTAGCTGAAATCATGACGGACAAAGCGACAGTTGAAGTGCCAACCCCAGTAGCTGGCACCGTTAAAGATTTAAAATTCAAAGCAGGTGAAGTTGTAAAAGTAGAATCTGTCATTCTCACTCTTACAGGAGCAGGTTCTGCACCAGCTCCACAAGCTCATGCTCACTCGGCAGTTGCTGCCAATGTACCTGCACAACCTGTTTCTGTTCCGGCTAGCAAACCAGCCCCAGCAGCAACATCTCAAACCATTTTCCCTCCAGTTGCGGAGAGCAAAGTTCTTGCAACTCCTGCAACTCGTCGTTTGGCGCGTGAATTAGGAGTGGATATCAACACTCTTCATGGCACTGGCCTCGCTGGCCGCGTGACTCGTGATGATGTGATGAAAGCATCTCAAGGTGGAGCTGTTAAAGCGACTTCAACAGCAACACCAGCAGCGGCTACTCCTGCTGGCAATTTAAGTATTCCACGCCCAGCTTACCAAGGACCACAGGGAGCTACTGAAGAGCGCGTTCCGATGATTGGTATTCGTAAAAAGATAGCTGAAAACATGCAGAAATCAAAAGCCATCATTCCGCACTTTACTTTGATGGATGAAGCCAATGTTACAGACTTAGTGGCAATGCGCGAATCTCTTAAAGACTTTGCTGACAAACACGGCACGAAGATCACTTACTTGCCTATCGTAATGAAAGCACTTATCGCAACAGTGCGCGAGTTCCCAATGTTCAACGCTTCTATCGATGATGCTGCTGGCGAAATTGTTTACAAAAAGTATTTCAATATCGGCTTTGCTGCAGACACTCCAAATGGACTCGTTGTTCCTGTTATCAAAAATGCAGATAGCAAAACCATCGTCGAACTTTCTAAGGAGATTTTGGATCTTTCAAAGAGAGCTCGTGACAACAAACTTAAGGTCGATGAGATGAAAGGTGCTTGCATCACAATCACCAATATCGGTTCTATCGGTGGTACTTACGCAACTCCTGTTATCAATCACCCTGAAGTTGCAATCTTAGGAATGTACAAAATTGACGACAAACCTGTGATCAAAAACGGTCAGTTATCAGCAATTAAAGTTATGAACTACACTATCACTGCTGATCACCGCTTGATCGATGGCGCTGTTGCTGCACGATTCTTAAAAGCATTCATTGAGCGAATTGAGAACCCAAGCAAATTGATGATGGAGATGATCTAAAATGCAAAACTTTGATGTTGTTGTAATTGGAGCGGGACCTGGTGGCTATGTCGCCGCTATCCGCTCAGCTCAATTAGGTTTTAAAACTGCGATCATTGAACGTGAATACTTAGGTGGCGTTTGTTTGAACGTTGGCTGTATCCCATCTAAAGCCATGATCACTGCCACTCACCTTCTGCACAAAGCACAGCACAACTTTGCTGAAATGGGTTTAAACATTAAAGGCGGCATCGACGTCGACATGAAACAACTCGTAAAATGGAAACAATCTGTTTGCGACAAAATGTCAGGTGGAGTTGCTGGGCTCCTTAAAGGCAACAGTGTTACTGTACTCAAGGGTGAAGCAGAGTTTAAAAACCAAAAAGAGATTTCTGTAAAATCATCTACTGGCACTGAAAGCGTGCAAGCAAAATATTTTATCATCGCTACAGGCTCTCGCCCTATTGAGATTCCTGGCTTTAAGTTTGATGAAAAAGATATTTGCTCCTCTACTGGTGCACTTGCTTTTGATACCATTCCTAAAAGAGTTGTGACTATCGGTGGTGGCTATATCGGCCTAGAAATTTCGTCTTATTTGCGAAAACTAGGCTCTGAAGTCACTGTCGTTGAAGCCCAAAACAGTTTGCTTGCTGGCGTAGTTGATCCTGAGTGTGCACAAGTAGTACAAAAGAAAGCACAAAAAGCAGGAATCAATTTACTATTTGGCGCAAAAGCAAAAGGTCAGAAAAAAGTTAAAGATGGCTACGAAGTAACAGTTGAGATTAACGGTAAAGACGAAGTTATCAAAGCTGATAAGATCTTAGTAACTGTGGGTCGTCGTCCTAACGGAGATCAAGCTAATCTTAAGGCTGCTGGCATTGCAGTGGATGAACGTGGCTTTATCAAAGTAGATGCTCAACGTCGCACCAATGTTTCTCATATATTTGCTATTGGTGATATTGCTGGACAACCAATGCTCGCTCACAAAGCTTCTCATGAAGGAGTTTTGGTAGCTGAAGTAATTGGCGGACACAATCGCGTTTATGACGCGAAGATGGTTCCTGCTGTGGTATTCACAGATCCTGAGATTGCCGCTGCGGGCATGACTGAGGCTGAAGCTCAAGCCAAAGGATTTAAAGATCTCATGATCTCTAAATTTCCGTTTGCAGCCAATGGACGAGCGGTCAGCATGATGGAAACAGATGGCTTTGTTAAAATCATCGCAGACAAAGCTAGTCATGTGGTTTTGGGAGTTCATATTGTAGGCCCAGAAGCTTCGAATCTTATTTCTGAAGCTGCATTGGCTATCGAGATGGGCGCTCGCCTTGAAGACTTGGCATTGACCATCCATCCTCACCCTACATTGGGAGAAACGATGATGGAAGCTGCCGAAGCAACGCTTGGCCATGCTATTCACATTATCCAAAGACCACTTCGTAAATAATGGATTTAGAGTTTTTAGATTGGGGCTTGATCGATTATGAACAAGCCCTGCAACAACAACTCAATCTCGTTGAACAGGTTGCTGAAAAAAACCTTCCTGGCTTTTTGATTTTTTGTTCACATCCCGCAATCATCACTTTAGGACGCGCCACTCAACCCGGTGATGTCTTTGGCTGGCAAGGCAAAGTGGTAGAGATTTCTCGAGGTGGTCGCGCCACTTATCATGGCCCTTCACAATTGGTGATCTATCCAATTCTTAATTTGACCCAAGAACGTAAGGGCCGTGCGCCAAGAGAAATCGCTGGCTACCTGAGAGTGCTCGAAAATTCTATTGTCGAAACACTGAAAGATTACGGTATTTCTGCCGAAGGCAAATCACTACAAAAAAAGCCTGATAGCCCCTCCGAAACTGATGAAACTGGAGTCTGGGTGGGACGACAGAAAGTGGCTTCTCTCGGAATTGCTGTTAAAAAATGGGTCACCTATCACGGTGCCGCTCTCAACGTCGAATATGATCCCAAAGCTTTTACTGGCATGAAACCCTGCGGTTTTACCACCGAAACTATGGTTTCTATGGAGCAACTTTTAAATCAAGAAATAGATCGCGAGAAATTAGCTAAGATTTTGAAGTCTAGACTTTTACTGAATCTCTAATTTTGTCTTTCAGAACTCTTTGGCTAGATCCAGTCGAACCGCGGTGGATCTCTCATTACAATAATTTTCATTTGCTATTAATAGAAGATTCTACCAGACGAAAACTTCCCCACTCGAGCTAGC
Source organism: Bdellovibrionia bacterium (assembly GCA_046570065.1). Classification (GTDB taxonomy): domain Bacteria; phylum Bdellovibrionota; class Bdellovibrionia; order Bdellovibrionales; family Bdellovibrionaceae; genus JBKHVM01. The sequence continues at coordinate 16,877 of JBKHVM010000042.1, read as the reverse complement.
GAGCTCAACTAACGCAAGCTCGGGGAGCCTTCTTTAAATTCTTTCATTGCAGAAAAAATAAACTCCCGCATTTCGGGTCGGAATTGTTGTGCCATCTGAAAAAGACGACGACAAGCTGGGTTGTCGTTACTTGCAAGATCTCCATCGGCATAAGCCATAGACCAATCCGCAAAAAATCTTTCAGCACTTTCTCCTTGATAGAGAATTTTAACATTTTGATTTCTTTGATCGTGCTCGATGCGATCCATGATAGAGAGAACATTTTCACGATCACCTTCGAGCAACTGAATAAATTGATCATCTTTGTAGATAAGAATACCAGTTAACTTTAAAGCTTCGTTGTTTTTACGAGAGACTTGCAAAATATTTTCCAAGTCTGAATAGTTTAAATCCTTACTCGCATGGCTCAAATAGATTAACTGGTAGATCACGAATACTCCTCGCGCCTTATTTTACTCCGCTCGCGATCATAATCACAGCTTCGCCTTTAACGCAAACATCACCATTTTGTTTTGTAGCAATGGTCTCTGCTGAGGCAATTCCTTTTTCTTTTCGTAAACCAGTCACAGTTACAGTAATTGTCAAAGTATCGTCAATAAACACTGGATTCACAAACTTTAGGGATTGCCCTAAATAAACTCCACCTTGACCTAAACTCTCATTCAGAGCCCGTGAAAATAAAGCTGCCACAATCATACCATGAGCAATGCGACGACCAAAACGTGTGGTCTTAGCGTACTCTTCATCCAAATGAATTGGATTAAAGTCTCCAGACATTTCTGCAAACTGACGAACCATTTTGTCAGTCACTTGAATTTGCATGCTTGCTGAATATCCAACATCAACTTGTGAATGATCTCCGGCAGCCATTATTCCTCCATTTTTCTTTAGCAATAAACTTATAAAATATTTGCAGCTAACTCAGCTAAGGCAGATCTCTCGCCCTTCATCAGAGTGACATGAGCGGCAATGGGATGCCCCTTAAATCTCTCTACTGCGTAAGTTAGTCCACTATTGGCAGAATCCACATAAGGATTATCAATCTGGTAAACGTCACCAGTTAAAACCACTTTTGTCCCCTGTCCAGCACGAGTAACGATGGTCTTAATCTCATGTGGAGTCAAGTTTTGCGCTTCATCCACAATGAGGTACTGCTTTGGAATACTGCGGCCACGAATGTAAGTTAATGGCTCAATGTTTAACATCCCCTGATTGATAAGCTCTTGCGCTCTGCCAGAAGCTTTTTTGTCTGCTCCCATTAAAAACTCAACGTTGTCAAAAATAGGCTGCATCCAAGGATTTAATTTTTGCTCAATATCCCCTGGCAAGTAACCAATGTCTTTTCCCATTGGGAAAATAGGTCGCGACACCAGCAATCTCTGAAAAACCCCCTGATCGAGAGTTTTGTGCAAGCCCGCAGCAATCGCTAATAAAGTTTTACCTGTACCCGCTTTACCAACAAGAGAGACAAACAGAACTTCATCATTCAATAAACAATCTAAAGCAAATGCTTGCTCCACATTGCGTGCGTGCACACCCCAAATAGAATCCACAGGAGTTACCAATGGCACAATGGCATTTGCTGCCATTGAAAATCTGCCGATGGCTGTGTGATTAGGGTTCGCAGAGTTCTTCATGATCACATACTGATTAGCATGCAATCTTTGCTCTACAACCATGCGCTTTTCACGATAAAAATTATCGATCTCAGCAGGCCCCACTTCGATCTCAAGATATCCCTCGTAAAGCTCATCATTGCTGACATCTGGCTCATAGTCTTTTGCAAAAATACCGTAAACATCTGCTTTGATACGAAGATTGATATCTTTCGTGATCAATTCAACTTTTGTGCGAGGGTGTTGTTTCTGTAGTGCTAAGGCTGTAGAGAGAATGCGATTATCAACTTTTAAAGAGTCCAAATCTGCTGGCATTCCAGAGAACGCCATGTCTGTAGAGATATAAAGAAAGCTCTCACTGTTCTCAAGCTGAACGCCAGAACTTAAAGAACCTTTTGCACGCAACACATCTATGAAGCGGCTAAACTGACGAGCATTGCGTCCGTTCTCACCTTGATCTCTTTTAAACTTATCAATTTCTTCAATGACTGAAATGGGTATGTAAATATCTGCGTCACCAAATCTCAATATGGCTTGTGCATCAAAAAGAATGACATTTGTATCCACTACAATTTTTCGACGTTTAGCTTTGCTCAACTCATCCCTCCTTGGTGGTCGCTCACTCTATTCGACCCCATGGCCGGACCTAAGTCTACAATTTTTCTATGCCCAACAATTCTTATGATACTCAGTCAGGGGAGGGAGTAGGGATTTTTAAGGCATAAAAAAAGGACACCACACAGTGTCCTCTTTAACTAACCTAAGTTTAAAATAAATTACGAAATATTTGATACTAAGACGTCACCCTCATCTTTACGAAGTGACGCACTGACATTTTCAATGAATTTAATAAAATGATGGAGTGCCACATCGTTGATACTTCCTTTGATAAAGTTAGTACCGTGACGAATGACCCCTTCTTCTTGGATCACACGAGCATTTGCCACCATAACCGTAAATGGAAAGTAAGTTGAATGATTGAGATACACACGCATTGCGACCTCATCACCTTCGTTAAAATGACCCTCAGTTAGATCTAAATCAAAGGCAATACCATTCTCTGAAACGTCATAAAGATTGACCTTCATCAAACCACGTTCAGGTAAGATGGCATAAGCACCAACAAATTCAGTAAGAATTGTTCGCTTCACTTGGCGACGCTCTTTACTCATGATCGCCATTCGCGCCTCTGTCAAATTAAGCGGCTCTTGAGCCCCCTGATATGAAGATTCTTGCAACTTTGACGATGAACGCGATTTTAAACGACTGGTTAAGTCGAGGACTTTCCCCATGGATCCCCCCATTTACTTGTCCTTGTTTTATCGGCAAAAACTGTTTCAACTTTAGATGTTTTATTATTCTCTAGGGATATCGAGACCTTACAGACCATCACACACGGGCAAATCCACGCCTAAGCAAGTCTGCGAAGCCTGCAAGCAGCCACTATGGTGGCGGCTTCAGCTTAAACTTTTTTTATGACAACCCAGATTTCTTGTTCTTTGGTTCCAATGCGTATTAGGATGAGGCAGATGAAAAGATTGTGGCTTTTTCTCATCATCAGCTGCACGGTCCACCTTTTTGGAGGCAAAACCCTTCAGTGGTTAGCCATGCAATTTGAACCACCCAAGCCGCCCGAACAAATTGAAATATCCTTTGTAGAAAATCCCGAAAGTCTAATCAAAAATCCCAATCGTGAGCGCACGCAAATTGTCAAAGAAGCCTTTGTACCAGAGCCATTAAGAATCAAAGACGAACAGCACCCCGCTCGATTTAAATCAAAAGAGACTGTTCGAGTCGCACAAGAAACTCAAGCGGCAAAAAGTGGTGCCACACACAATAGTTTACAACAATCTCTCAGTTCTCAACCCTCAGCTCAAGATTTGTTGCGTTCTCATAAGAACTCACGGCAAGCCATAGAGAAATCTCCCGATGGCATCAGTGCTGAGGAGCGCCTCGCAGAGTTTAGTCGCTTACAAGGCTTGCCTCGCCTCAGCGGCCCTTCGACAGTTGGCGAAGCCCTGCCCACCGATATAAAAGTGGGAACTCTTACGGCTCTCAACACTGATCGCTATTTGTTTTATTCTTTTTACTCACGGATCGAAGAACTCGTACGCTACCGCTGGGAATCTCGCGTGTATCGCGCCATGGATCTTTTTCCGCCTCAAGTGGCGGCTCGCTACCCCAATCGTCAACACTGGAAAACCAATGTTCTATTCACTCTTGACCGCAGGGGGCTGTTACAATCAGCAACAATCCTCAGTGAATCAGGAAATAAAGCCTTCGACATGGCAGCAGTTGAAGCATTTAAAGAAGCTGGGATCTTCCCAAATCCACCTGCTGAACTCGTTGAGGAGGATGGTCTCATCCGAGTCTATTTTGGCTTTCAGGTAAATTTTTCTCCTCGCTTTGTTTCGGGCCAAAACTAGTCTCTACTTCTGTCTAGCTTTAGTTTTAAGTTGTCTCGATGGTTTTCAATTCTTTGCTAAACTGTAGCTATGAAAAAACTTATATTCCTTTCGCTATTATTTTTTGTTCCCAGCGCTTACTCTATGCAAACTGAAGTTGGTTTATCTTATGGTTACAAAACCACTTATTTCACAGAAGACAACTTTGAGAAATCTGATTCTGCTTCTGCAAATGTGTCCTTCTATTTTTGGGAAAAAATCGCTCTTGAATTGAGCTACACACAACAGCAAATACAGCGCGAAGAAAAATTTGGTTCAGATGCTGATATCAGACGCATCTATCAAAACACTCAGTATTATGGTGGCGATTTGATTTTAATCTTAGCGGATAAAAAATCATTGCTCCAGCCTTACATAAAAGGTGGCGCTGCTTACTTTTTAAAAGAACAAACAATGAAAACAGGGACCAACTCAACACAAGTTCAACCTGATGAATCCGGCACTGTGCCATCCTATGGTGTAGGCCTACGCGTGGCCATCAGTGAAAGATTAAACATTCGTTTTAGTTATGATGTCTGGAATACCGATTTAGCTGGAATTGAAAAGAAAGATACTTTCTTTAAAGCAGGACTCACTTGGGTGCTCTGAAGTATTTAACTCTGAGTGGATTTCTTCTACTCACAGGCTGTCAGTTTGGTTACATAGCCAGCAGCGCTTACCACCAAGCTAAAATTCTTTACGATCGAACTCCTTTGGAGCAAGCCCTACAAGACCCACTTTTAACTGCTGAAGAGCGCGAAAAGATTCTATTAGCAAAAGAAGCCCTGCAATTTGCAGAGACAGAGTTTAAACTTCATGGCAACGGTAATTACACAAGCTTTGTAAAACTCAATCGCCCCTATGTTTCTTGGGCAGTCAGCGCTGCCCACTCATGGGAACTCAAACACCATCAGTTTCAGTATCCTATCGTTGGCAAAATGCCCTACAAAGGATTCTTCTCAGAAGACGATGCCCAGCAAGAAGCCAAAAAATTAGAGAAGCAAAATCTAGATGTTTATGTTCGTGGCATTACTGCATATTCCACTCTAGGTTGGTTTAGAGATCCTATTTTGTCTTCGATGTTAGCTTATAAAAAACATGACTTAGTTAACACAATTATCCACGAAACAGTGCATACCACTCTTTACATCAAAAACTCAGCGGACTTTAACGAAAGACTTGCAGTCTTTATTGGCAACTTGGGTACAGAACTATTCTTTAAGAATAAAGAAGGTGTCGACTCTCCAACCCTCAAAATCATTCAGGATGAAAACAATGCCGATAAAATTTTCTCTGCTTTTATCACGCAAGAACTCTCTGATTTAGAGAATTGGTATAAGTTATTACCTGAACAGCAAAGAACACCTGAAATCAAAGAACAGAGGCTATCAAAAATTCAAGAAAATTTTCGTTCAGAGATTCAACCGAAACTACCTGCTGGCAGCTACAAAACCTTTGCTTCTCGCAAACTTAATAACGCCTATCTCATGGTCTTTAAAACCTATATGCAGGATCTTTCAGACTTTGAACGCCTATACAATCTCTGCAATTACGACTTTAAAGTTTTTTTTGACGCTATCAAAACTCTAGAGAAGCACCCCAAACCAGAAGTTGGCCTCAAAGAGCTTATTGCTCAGTTCAAAAAAGACTCCGAACAGACAGCCCCTTTTCATTTAACCAATTAGGCGACAAAATTCTCTCCTGATAGCGCGAACCATGATCGCAAAGGATAGTCACAATCTTCTGCCCTGGCTTGCGGAGTGCTAACTTGTAAGCAGCTGCAACATTGAGTGCTGCTGACGTACCAACAAACAAACCATCATGCTGAGCCAAATGATACAACATCGTAATCATTTCATTATCATCAACTCGCAAAGCATCGTCGATAATGGCCTGCTTAAAGTTTTCAGTTAAGCGCATAATACCAATGCCTTCAGTTACAGAACTTCCCTCTGTTTTGATCTCTCCACTTTTTAGGTATTGATATAAACCTGAACCCATGGGGTCAACCAAATGAACTTCAATTTTAGAATTCTTTTCTTTTAGATAGCGACTAACACCACCAATAGTCCCACCTGTGCCCGAAGCACAAACAAAAACATCAATAGCTCCTTGAGTTTGTTGCCATATTTCAGGCCCAGTGGTTTCATAATGTGCTCTAAAGTTAGAAAGATTTTCAAATTGATTTGCCCAAAATCCTTGGGGATCGGCTTCGCTGAAAGTTCTTGCTTGGTGATAAAAATGAACAGGGTTAGCAAAAGGACAAGGGGCCACAGCTATAACCTTAGCTCCTAGAGCTTCTAACATTTTAAATTTTTCAGGAGCCTGATTAGAAGGCATTGTGATGACAACTTTATAACCGCGAGGAATAGCAAAAGTAGCGAGGCCAATTCCAGTGTTGCCTGCAGTGCCCTCATATATGGTCATGCCTTTTTTTAGCTTTCCGCTAAACTCAGCATCAAGAATAATTTGTTTTGCAGCACGATCTTTGATGGAAGCACCTGGATTTACGTACTCCACTTTTGCATAGATCTCACAGCCCGTCTTTTCACTTAAAGAAGGAATCTTAACGAGCGGTGTTTCAGCGACTAAATTCCAAATCTCACCGGTACGCATACTTACTCCTCAATGACTTTAGGTGGTGGTAGTTTTTTGGGTGAAGTACCTTCTGCTTTGCGCCCCTCGGTATCTAGCATGAGTTCTCGCACTCTCTGGGACAAATCAGACTTGAGTACTACATAGCGGATGTACTTATCAGTTCCCAAAACTTTTTGCATTTCTCGATTTTCTTTTTGTGTTAAATCAGAAAATTTTTGAGCAAATTTGAGATATGTTTGAATCCACTTCTTTTTGGAATCTATATTTTTTAGGTTTGAAGAACTTTTGAGGTGTTCATTCTGTTGATTCTGAATATTTTGTTTTTCTCTATTTAGCTCTTTAAAAAGCTTAGAGAACTCTAGTTCTTCTTTGAGAGTCAGCTGCAACTCATCACTCAATTTCCAAATAATCAACTCTTCGATTTTTGAAGATGATGTCGACGCTCCTGAAACAGCAGGAAACGAGAGCAATATGAAAATAACCAAGTAGCCAATAAAACTTTGCTGCAAATCCATTATCCCCATGGTGTAAGACTCATCCTTTGTCCCGCTTTTTTGTTAATCGGACTTTTGACGCGAGTATTTAAGGGATGATTTAATCTCGATATTGCGTCAAAAGGAGTTGAAGCAAATGGAACAAGATCAGTCTAAAACACGTCGGCATTACACGCCAGACCAGAAATTCAAAATCGTAAAAGAGCAAATGACGACAAAGACTTCTGTGTCGGAGATTTGCAAGAAGTACGACATCAGTCCCGCCGGGTTTTATCGTTGGCAGGAGCAGTTTTTGAAAGCTGCACTGAATGGGTTTAAAAAGCCTGACTCTGGCCCTACTAAAGCGGAGCTTCGTAAGATCGAAGAGCTTGAAAAAAAGAACTTACGTCAACAATCAATTATCGCCGATATTGTCAGTGAAAATATTGAGCTAAAAAAAAGTCTTGGGGACTCGGGGATACTTTAGAGCTAGCTCGCGATTTAAGGTCCGTTGCGGCAACTGACATAGCTAATCTTCAGAAGCGAACGGATCTTTCTTTAGAAAGTATTTTAGAATTATTTGGCATTAAAAAATCCACTTACTACGACTGGCAAAATCTAGCCGACATCGTCCCAGAAGAAAAACAGATTGTAAGTATCGCGAGCGTTAGGCCTGAAGAGGTGGCGGCGGTACTGGCTTATCGAGATCTGCATCCCAGTATAGGATATCGCAAATTCACGTGGCAAATGGTTGACGCGAATATCGCGTTTTTATCTGAATCAAAAGTCTATGATATTTTGTCGGCTCATGGACGCTTGCAAGGTTGGAATAGAGTCGACAACGGCGAAACGGAGAAAGAGTATCGCCACAAGCCCAAGCACGTTCACTACCATTGGCATACGGACATCGCATACATCAAAGTCGGCGGCATTTTTTATTTTTTAATAATGATGTTAGATGGCTACTCTAGGTATCTGCTTGATTGGGAGCTAATGCCGGATATGTTGGGAGGTTCTGTTGAAATGTTCGTTCAGCGCGTGAAAGAAAAGTACCCGCATGCGCGGCCACGCCTCATCAATGACAATGGCTCGCAGTTTATCAGTCACGACTTTAAACGGCTTTTGCAGAAGCTCGAGATCCAGCAAATTTTTACGCGCAGAAACCACCCGCAGACCAACGGAAAAATCGAGCGCATGAACGGCACGGTTAAGCAAGAAGCTCTTCGTCCTGAGCAGCCCAGCGACTTCCAGGAGGCCTGGGAAATATTGAACAAGTATAGTTACGAATACAACCATCAACGATTGCATGCGGGGATAAACTTTCTGCGCCCTGCCGACGTGTTCTTCGGACGTCGTGGTCTGGTTTTACATGAACGTCGTGAAAAAATTGAAAATGCGCGCGCCGATCGAAAATCGCTTAACCGGGAAGATCGAATGAAAAGTCTCCACTAAAACTTTGCGTTAAAAGTCCGGTTATAAAAAAGCTAGACAAGTGAAATTGAAAAAAAGTTTGATAACTTTCGAGTCACTAAAGCGAATCCACAGAAATGTGCTGCTTGCCATGGCAAACAATCGCGTCCTCTCTGGGAGATTTCTTACCTTTGGCCTGGAGTCTATGGCAGCAATGATGATCTCCTAACAAATTCTTTCTACAAAAAAGGAGCTCATCATCAGGAGCTTCTGCCACAATTACAAAAAGAAGGTATTAAGCCAGGCTCCAGTATGGGACGACTGTTTAAGCTCAAATCTAATTTTAAAGATGTGGAGGCAGAGTCCTATCAAAAGTTTATTTTAACTAAGAACACCCATCCTCGGTATCGCTTTTTAGGTCAGAGAGCTTCTGATACTGCTTTTAGAAAGTTAGCTGCTGGAGATCTCCCAGAATCCATAGACACGTCGTCAGAAATTGAACGAGAAATGAAAGCCGTTAATCCTCAGGGACGTTACGCTCGTTATTATTCTACACCCAATTTAGCGTTAGGTGATGTTCTCAATGAAATGGCACTTAAAAGTTTTGTAGCCAAGTCGTTTGCAAAAACAGAGACAAGAACTTTGCCCTACAAAGTTTTATGGTTAAACAGTTGCAGTAAAGATTATTATGGCCTCGAAGCGCATTGGTTAGAGGATTTTGATCATCTCGAAAATGAAAGACAAGATCCCTTAGTTTTTTTTAATGCGATTATCTCTAGCGGCGAGGCCAGCACCATTCGTCGCAATGCAGGACCATGGAGGCAATACTATCGTAAATTTATTCAAGATGAATTTGCAATGACTGTTGCGAAGGCGCGTGAAATAGAAAGTACTTTTGGTAAAAATTCACTAGAGGCTACTGAATATTATTTAAAAAAACAAAGAGACATCAGAGATCCTAAATACTATGAGCTTCTTTTGGGTAGAAAGCTTGATTCTCTGGAAGAAATTCTCACCTACAAAGAAATTTACTTGAGCTATTTAGAAGTTGCCTCTGCCTACATCGCAAAGGGTTTGGGTTTAGACTTGGCTGACTTTGCGACGAACTCTTCTCGATTGCCATACTTTGGAGACGGTGGAATCAAGTATGTGAAGTCGGGAATATTTAATCAATCACCACAGTCAAAGTTCTTTTTTGAAGTCCGTGATCCCGAGGGCAACACTTGCCAAGAAGTTTTAGAAAAGGCGCGGTTTTAATAAGAGTTTGGTTGCCTTGATGGATCTGAGTGACAATTTTTGCTAATTGAATCATTTTTAGAGCGTCAGTAATTCTTAATTTGCAGCAGAGGTAGCATCGTTTTTGAAGATAAAAAGACTATGAGGTACTTTGTTGTCTTCTTATTACTTTTAACAAGCTTACGGGCTACTGCCTTAGAGTATTATGCTTGGCATACCAAAGACTCTCATGTGCCCCTTATTTTGCCTGTTCCAGAAGGGGCAACGGCAGAAGGTATTGCTGATTTATACCTTAAGAGGCTCCAGCAGAACTCAGAAATGGTTGAGCTATTCGAAGCCAGAATGCCTCATATTGAGACAGTTCGATTTCAGAAGCTTTCAAATTCGGATATTACTCAGATGAGCATGCTTCTCGCCAATAAGACCACAGATTATGGTCAAGAGTCAAAGCGAGTTAAAGAATTCGCTCGCATATTTAAATCATCAGGTTTGCACTCAGGATTGTGGCCCCTAGGGATTGGTTTGATCTTTAAGCAACATGAACGAAAAAAAATTCACAAAGATATTGCTGAAAAATTCCCACTACTGGTTGCGATGGGGGGAGATGATATTGGAACTCATCTCTATAAGCAGCCAGATATTCATGCACAATACACCAATGCCACTCGAGATCGTCTTGAAGGGGAAGTGATTCTTGAGTACATCAAAGCTGAAAAAGGTTTTATGATTGGTGTCTGTCGCGGCTCTCAACTGACGGCGGCACTGCTTGGCTATAAACTGGTTCAAGATCTGCCATCGCAAAGACCCCAGTCTATAGCTCATAGTGATCATTGGCACGAGATCAAGCTAGCCAAAACAACTCACAACATCTTGAGTTCTGTTGTTGGGTATAAATCAACGACTATCAAAGTAAACTCTCTCCATCATCAAGCTGTGGAGTTTAAGCCAGGCGGATTTCTGGAACTTGCAGCGCGAGCCAGTGATGGCACTGTGGAGGCTACAGAATTTAAAAATGGTAGAGGTGTACTAGTGCAATTTCATCCTGAACTAATGAATAATGATTTAGGAGATAAAATTCTCAGTCAGATTGTGCGCTCAAGAGTGCTTAGTTCTGCTAATAGATGCCAGGCCATTTTCCTTTAATTAAAGTGTATTGCAATTGATAAAGATCAAGAAATCTTAACAAAATCACCAATAATCTCTCTCATATACTGAATATAATCGAGCTAGACCCAAGATTGGACGACATGAAATGTGTAGTCTTATTTTGTCTCGCGAATTATTATCAATAATGAGGTTTTTGTGAAGTTTTTGGTTTCAAACCTTCAAAAACAATTCTTGCTCTATTTTGAGAGGATATCACCTCCGCCTAGTTATAATTTAGATGCTTCGTCAAAAGCTCGATGGAAATCTTGGCTACAGATTTCTCATGTTCTGGGCGTTCTCCTATTTTTGGTTGTCCTTATTCGTATTGTTTTGTTTGGAACAATCACATCGGTTGAAGTAAATGCTACTGTTTTGAGTTTGTTTTATATTTTTTTATTTCCCTTATTTGCACTCAAACTTAAGTCTCACGAGAGTGTTGCAGCAGTAAGTATTCTTTTTGCTCTATTGGCATTGCACACAGGAGTGCTCAAGGGGGGGGCGGCGTTCTTTCTCCTAGTGTTATTTGGTACTTTTTTTTACCGATATTCGCTTTGGCATCATTGCGACTACGAAATGCTGTTGCTGTCATTGCCGTTGTTATGGTTTCTTTTGCCTATATTCTTTTTCTTGGGGATAGCGATAGATTTAATATTGTAGCGAGCTCAGAAATAGCGCGAGTAGCACTTTTAGTTGTCGGCTCAATTGTCAGTGCATTTGCTGGAGCTGTCATTGGAGTGCGAGCAACTGAGCTTTATCACGAACTTGTTGTTCGTTCTCAGGAGTCTCAAGAAATCCAACAAAAAAAACAAAAGGCCGAAATAGAAAATTTGCGTGCAGCAACTCACGTTGCACTTCATCACGAAATCAACAACCCCGCAGCTGTTGCGCTTGGAAATCTTTCATTATTAAAAAGGGAATATCCAGAAGTTGATTTTGAACCAATTGAAAATGAAATTATGCAAGTGGTAAATAACGTCCGAATGCTTGAAGAAAAAATGAATTATGAGGATGAAAGTGAAAGATAAGCCAACTCAAGTACATACAATAAATGAGAGGCATTTCAAAATACTTCAGTCTTCAATTGCTATTGCGACTATTGTACTGCTGCCAATCTTAACTTTTATTTATTTTAAGACACAACAAAATGCCGATTACTTTGTTAACTTTGCGTTGATGGCCATTAATGTAGTCTTGTTAATAGTAATGCATTTTTATCGTAAGTTTTTAATGGCCACACTGATTTTTGGAATCAGTATTTTTGTTGTGCTGTACTTGAGGTCCATAGACTATGGTGGCATTTATGCTCCAGCTGCATATTGGAGTGTTGCTATTCCCGCTATGTTTGCAATAGCTTTTGAAAAAAGAGTGGCTATTGTGGCAACATTTATTTCAATTATCTGGGTTATTGTTGTAGGCTTAAATCTATCTTCAGTGCAAGAAGATGCGTTGAGCTTGGCCACATTAGAATATCGAGCACTTGTCTTGATGCAAGTTTTTTTGGCGACAAGTTTGGTTGCGGCTTGGCAAGTTTTTTATTCTAATAAAATTTTCGATAAACTAAAGAGGACTCAAGAACTCAATCGTGCCGCTAAGTTAACTCTTTTTAAGGCCGAAAAGGCTAAGATTTATAATTCAATGGTTGATGAAGTAAATGAAAAAAACATAATGCCAATTCAAAGAGCACGAGATATGTGTCATGATCTTGCGATAAAGGTTCCTAATAAAAAATTGGAGAAGGTCATAACATCTCTTGATAAAATTGAGACAATTTTGATCAAGGCACGGGAATTAAAAAACCAAGAAATCAACTTTGTGCAATATTCAAATAATCAGCAGATGATTAAACTTCAAGACTGATATCGATGAGTTTAGAAACAATTTTGCGTGCTTTAATTTTTGTTTTTCTGAGATTATGAACAGCCTCGTCGGCGCGATCATATCTGATAGCCACAAAACTTGTGTGATCTGTGATGTCTATCTTACCTACATCATTGGCAGTCAGGCCAACTTCTTCGCCGGTGAGAACTCCTAAAATATCGCCAGGACGGATTTTATCTTTTCTTCCGGAGTAGATGGCGATGGTTTTCATTTCTGGCAGGAAGTGATTTTTTTGAAATCCCCATTGGTTTTCAAACCCTAGTTTGGGTTGCTCCATAGAGCCAAGAGTCCTGCCAAGATCGTGAATAAAAAGAGTTTCTTCTTCGTGGTAGAGGCTTACGCAAGTGCCCTTTGCGCCAGCACGACCGGTTCGGCCGGCTCTGTGAATATACGTCTCTTGCGATTCGGGGAGATCATAGTTAATGACAAGATCTAATCCAGTTATGTCAATTCCTCTGGCGGCAACATCTGTAGCGATGAGAACAGGAAGGCTTTTATTTCTAAAAAGGATAAGAGTCTTTTCTCTTTCTTTTTGTTCAATGTCTCCATTGAGAGCAAGGGCCGTAAGCCCTTTATCTTGTAGAAGTTGAGCTAACTCCGTAGTTTTTTGTTTTGTATTACAAAAAACAATAACAGAATTTGCTGCATGGGCATTAAGGGCACGAATAAAAGTATGTTGTTTGGATTCATTCTTGCGATACAAATAAGCGACATGGGTGATGTCAGGCTTTTGTTCTTCGGTTTGTAGGACCTCTATGGATTTTGCTTCTTTGAGGTAAGTATCCGCAAGTTTGCTGACCTCTTTGGGGAATGTTGCCGAAAACAGAGCGCCTTGAAGAGGCTGTGGAAAGCGCTCAAAAATGTCTGCGATGTCTTTTTCGAAACCCATCTCCAGAAGTTTATCGGCTTCGTCGAATACAAAATACTGGAGTTCGGCAAGGTCTAATTGGTTGCGATTAAGGTGATCTAAGATGCGCCCTGGAGTGCCGACAGCGATATGTGCGCCTCTGCGCAAGCTCTGAGCTTGCTCGCGCCCATTGGCCTCTCCGCCGACCAAAGACACAATTTTAAGATCTTGATGGCGTCTGCCAATTTTACGAAGTTCTGTGAGCACTTGATTTGCCAGTTCTCTTGTCGGGCAAATGATTAGGCCCTGTATGTATTTGAGATCAATGTTAATTCGTTCGATTAAAGGAATACCAAATGCAAAAGTCTTACCGCTTCCAGTGAAGGACTTTGCTTTAATGTCTTCGCCATTCATGAGTTGGGGAATTGCCAAACTCTGAATAGGAGTTGGGGAAGTGAGTTTGATTTCTGAGAGGACTTTAATCATTTCGGGGCTAATACCGAGATCTTCGAAGCGAGTTGCGTGCTTTTGTTCCATGGGCGTAAATTGCGGCATTTTAGAGAGATATTCAAGGATTGATCTTTAGATTGTAATTTAATCGATGGTTAGAATGTGAGAGTGTTTGCACGCGCCAGAGCCTCAGTCTTAGGTGGGTTAGTGTTCACTTTCGTGTGGGGAGGAGCGATAGCTCATTTTTGCGGCGGGCCCTCGGTTTGTCACCGAGACGTCTTGGGAAGACTGAGGCTCTAGTGTCGGGGAGCAACTTGGAGTGCTTCCCTTGTTTAAGAGATTTATCAAGGCAGGGGAGAAAGGTGAAATCGAATGATTTGAGACTTACTATAAGTTATTCTTATGGATCTCTGTATTTTAAATAAGTAAGCGCTCTAAGGGCTGAGAGTGAGTTCAATTCACTTTGAGGCTCTGTGCCATAAAATATTTTTACGGAGATTGATTGACCCCTCTCCACTCTGCCGTTATATTCTCCTTTCACTTTTGGAAATATTTTCCAAATCGTCGCGGGGTGGAGCAGTCTGGTAGCTCGTCGGGCTCATAACCCGAAGGTCGTAGGTTCAAATCCTGCCCCCGCAACCAATAAAGGCTCGATGGTAAACCATCGGGCCTTTTCCATTTTTGCGATAGCTTTGGGTTCTATTCTCAGTGGATCTTCTAACTAAACTCTATATCACTTATGCCCTACAGTTTGTGGACATATCCCTTTAAATCACTGGAGATTAGTAATTGTAAAACGAATAGACAGTGACGCTTTTTGTATTACTTTATGAGTCCAAGATCATTACTTAAATTTAGAAAACCTAGATGTCTAATTTAACTGAGATGGCATCAGGCGACAGGCATTTGAACGCTTAATAGCAGTGATATTTAGTAAGCATATCAGTCAGAATAAGGCTTATCTTTTGCACATTATTCAACCTAAGGGAATTTCTTACGAAGTAAGGGAGCCAATGATTATCACCTTTCAATTAAGACGTCTTTTATCATGTTTCATTTTTCTCCTAGTGTGGCAGAAGGCCAGTTTTGCTGAGGCTTCATTTCAAGAGGCTATCGCTTTAGTGCAAAAAGAGATTGATGAAAATGCTCCCTCACTTTTATTTGCGTCTCGAAATACTCAAATCCTCCATCATGGTAAACCGTCAGAATGCGTGGTGCTAAATCTGCATGGACTCTATCAGTCTCCAAAAGATCAATTTGGTATGGCACAAGAGTTCTTCAAGAGAGGTTGTAACGTCTACTCTCCGTTGCTTAAGGCGCATTGGCGTAATGACAGAAGAGCGTTTCATAATATTTCAGGAGAGCATTGGCGATATCAAGTTCGTGAAAGTTTAAAAACTGCCAGGAAGCTAGGGAGAAATGTTTTTTTAGTTGGTCACTCTACAGGGGGACTTTTAGCTTTAGATCTTTCATTACATTTTCCAGAGCAAATTGCAGGAGCTATTTTGTTAGCTCCTGCAATTAAATTACATGAGTCAGTGTTAAGTTATATCTTTTGGGGAAGTATTTTCGATGTTTATCGTTATAATCGCAGTGGGTGGGATCCTGAATACGATAATTATGCTAAACCTGCTTGCGCTGGAAAAAAAGTGCAAGAAATTATTGATGGTCTTTTTCAAGACAACAAAATGGAGCAATCATTAGCGCAGTTAAAAGTGCCAACACTTGTTATATTCACAGAAAATGATGATACAGTTGATCACAAGGCTCTACAAAAATGGTCAAAAAATAAATCTCTACAGACAGAGTTCCTTTTTTATACGGCAGACCAACACGTGTTTCACGATAATATCCAAAGAAGTATTAATGATATTCCAAAAGGGGCTCCACAGGCCTGGGCCAACCCTTATTTTGAGGTGCAAAGCTATAGAATTTTTGAGTTTCTAAAATTAGAGAATAGATAATTCTATAGCTCGGTGGGTCAGTCATTTTTGTTTACTTTAGTTTCAATTTTGGCATCCTTTTGTAATGAGAAAATTAATTATATTATTAGGTCTTATGAGTACTTCTTGTGCCGTTCTTCATAAGGTGCAAGTTGGAGAAGTTTATTCGCCCCCAGGATATGTCTTAAAACCTTTTGAAATCAAAGTCAGTGAAGTTGGATTTGATCTTGCGCAGACTTCGAAAGTAGCTTCAGATGTTGCATTAAGGAATAATTCTAACAACGATGCTGGTGCTTTGTTGGCATTTATTGCTTTATTCCAGATGGGGCCAAGTACAGGAATGCCAGTTTATTCAAAAGATTACGCAAAAAATATGATGCAAGTTATTTACGAAAAATGTCCATCAGGACGAGTGACAGGATTGATGTCTATTCGTGAAAATCGCGAATACACTGTCATTTCTGGAGAGGTCTCTAAAATAAAAGGTTTTTGCCTGATTCCTAAAGGAGCTTAAATTGAAAAAAGCATTATTGTTGTTAGTTGTTTCTTCTCTATTTTCTGGTTGTGCTTATCTTAACAGCGTTTCTTTGACGTCTATCCCTAAGGAGCGCAATAACCCTATTAAGGTCTCAAAAGAAAAATGGATTATTCTTGGTTTTAATTTTGATAACGATTTTGTCGATGAAATGAATGAAGAGATTCATAAGCAGTGTCCTCAAGGTAGAGCTACTGGCTTATTAACTAAGGATGAAGCTTATTTGTTCCGTTTCACTTAGTTTGACCGGGTTCGTTTCAGATACTTTGACCACCTGATTTTTGAGGGTTTATTGGTCTTT